>JAZUFJ010000106.1:0-6324 GCA_045640645.1 Lachnospiraceae bacterium | reverse complement strand
GATATTGTGTTTGGATCATCTCTTACTTTTGCTGCAACGGTTAACCCTATTACATATCTTGGCGGTGTGCCAGTATTTATTGATAGTGAAAGAGAGACCTGGAATATGTGTCCGGAGGCTTTGGAAAAGGCTTTTTCAAAGTATCCAAATGTTAAAGCAGTTATCTCAGCTAATCTTTATGGTACTCCGGCAAAGCTTGATGAAATAGCCGAGATATGTGAACGTCACGGTGTTATCTTTATTGAGGATGCAGCAGAATCATTAGGTGCTACATATCAGGGACGTCAGACTGGATTGTTCGGGAAGATAGGCATTTTCTCCTTTAATGGTAATAAGATTATTACTACATCAGGTGGTGGAATGTTAGCCAGTCATGACGAAGCTATAACAAAAAAAGCTACCTTCTTAGCTACCCAGGCAAGAGAACCTGCCCGCCATTATGAGCATAAGGAAATCGGATACAATTATCGAATGAGCAATGTTGTAGCTGGAATAGGACGTGGTCAGCTTAAGCATTTGGATGAGCATATAGCGCTTAAGAAAGCAATTTATATGCAGTATAAAGCGGCTTTTTCTGATATTGAAGCTATAAGCATGAATCCATACAAAGCAGATAGTGAGCCGAACTTCTGGTTAAGCTGTATGCTGATAGATCCAAAATCCGAGGTTACACCTCTTAGAGTAATGGAAGAGCTTGAAAAATATAATATTGAAACAAGACCAATATGGAAGCCTATGCATCTTCAGCCGGTATATAAGACTAATGGTTTTGTTCAGGCAGTTGATGGAATAAGCGTTTCTGAGGATATTTATAACAGAGGAGTATGTCTCCCATCAGATATTAAAAATACTCAAGAGGACATGGATCTTATTATTTCTACTATTAGAGGATTATTTGGGAAATGATTTATAGAAACTGTTTGAAACGGTTATTCGATATAATTTTATCATTTATAGCTATATTGGTACTTTCACCAGTTTATATTATCATTGCTCTTTTAGTAAGAACAAAGCTGGGAAGTCCGGTACTTTTCCATCAGGATCGTCCTGGAAAGGATGGAAAGGTATTTCATATGTATAAGTTCAGGTCTATGACTGATGACAGGGATGAAAATGGTGAGCTGTTGCCTGATGAGGTGCGGCTTACCTCTTTTGGAAAAAAGTTACGTTCCACGAGCCTGGATGAGCTCCCGGAGCTTTTTTGCATTTTAAAGGGAGATATGTCTATAGTCGGCCCAAGACCTTTGCTGGTACAATATTTGCCTCTATATAACGAGAGACAGAGACACAGACATGATGTAAGGCCAGGGCTTACAGGGTTGGCACAGGTTAATGGTAGAAATGCAATAAGCTGGCCACAAAAATTTGAATATGATGTTCAGTACGTGGAGACGTTATCATTTGTTTTGGATGTAAAAATAATATTTAAAACAGTATGGAACGTGATAAAAAAAGAAGGAATTGGACCGGAAGCCGGGGCAACAATGGATTATTTCAGAGGCGAGGAAGAATAAAATGAATCCAGTTAATGTTTTGATTTTGAGCGCAGGAAGACGAGTGGAACTGGTTAACTGCTTTAGAAATGCAGCCAGGGAACTTAATATAGAGGGAAATGTTTTAGCTGTAGACTGTAGCAGAACTGCCCCAGCACTTTATTTTGCAGACAGAGGTATTATGCTTCCAAGAATAAAATCAGGAGATTATATTGAGGCTATAATAGATATCTGCAATAAAGAGAACGTAGGTCTTATAGTACCCACTATAGATACTGAATTGCTTCTTCTTGCTGATGAAAGAGATAGAATAGAAAGCGAGACATCTGCAAGATTACTGGTATCAGATAAAGAGATTATAAGAATCTGCCGTAATAAGATTAAGACTCAGGAATTTTTGGAAAAAAATGGATTCCTGATGCCTAGATTATTGTCAGAGGATGAGATTAGTCCTGAAAATGATGGCTTAAGCTTTCCATTATTTGTAAAGCCTATAGATGGAAGCTCATCAATTGACGCTTTTAAGGTTAATAACAAAGAAGAATTATTTACCTATCTTAAGCTCATAGATAACCCTATTGTTCAGGAATATGTTGCAGGTGAGGAATATACAGTAGACGCATTTTTAGATTTTGATTCTAATCTTATTTCTGTTGTCCCAAGAGTACGTATAGCTACGAGAAGTGGTGAGATCTCAAAGGGTAGAATTGTTAAAGATAGGGAAATAATAGAAGATGTTACAAAGCTTATGAAGGTTTTGAAGCCTATAGGACATATTACAATACAGTGTAAGAAGACAGAAAAAGGCGTTGAATATATAGAGATTAATCCTCGTTTTGGAGGCGGAGCACCTATGTCAATAAAGGCTGGTGCAGATTCATGCAAAAATCTTTACAGATTAATGCAGGGCGAAAAGCTTGAATATAACGAAGATTATAAGGAAAATGTTACGTTCTTAAGATTTGATAGCTGTATCATGCTTAATGAAAATATGGAGCCACAGGATGATACGGACAGTTATATTTGATCTGGATGATACATTAGCTGCAGAGGATAATTTTATTAGAAGTGGCTATAAGTATATAGGTGATGTTCTTGATAAGAGATAGAATCTTGCTTCTAAAAAGGTGATTGGTGATGAACTATATCAGCTGTATCTGAAAGACAGCAAAAACGTATTTAACCGTTTTTTAGATAAAAACGGGATAGAATATACAAAAGATGAAATCCTTGAGCTGGTTAATGGATATCGTAATCATATTCCGGATACATGGTATTACGATGACGTGCTTCCGTTGGTGACGAGCTTAAAGCAGGATGGAATAAATATTGGAATAATTTCGGATGGTTATCTGCAGGGACAAAAGAATAAAGCAGATGTTCTAAAAACAGATGAGTATTTTGATAAGGTGATTTTTACAGATGAATTAGGGCGGGAATATTGGAAGCCTTCCCCTAAAGCATTTGAGCTTATGAAGGAATATTTTCAAACGGAATATGAAGAAATGATTTATGTAGGAGATAATCCTGAAAAAGATTTTTATATTAGAGAAACGATTCCTATACATACTGTGAGAATAATAAGACCAGGCTCTGTATATGAAAAAAGAGAATATAGAGAGGGTATTGAGCCAGAATACTGTATTAACAGCTTATTGCAGATAAAAGAAATACTGAGATAAACAGCTAACGAAACGGTAGCAATAAGGATAGATTATGGGAAATAAGCCAAAGGCAGAAGATCTGCCAAAGATACATGAAAAAGTACTGGAAATGCTTAAAATAGTCCATGATGTCTGTGAAAAGGAGAAAATCAGTTACTTTATGCAGGCAGGCACCCTGCTTGGAGCTGTAAGGAATAAAGGCTTTATTCCTTGGGACGATGATGGAGATATCATGATGTACCGTGAGGAGTTCGATAAGCTCATATCGGTAATAGATGGATATCTGAAGGATACAGAGTATTTCCTAAAGTATACAGACAGAGTACCAAAGGTTGTATGCCGTAACAATGAGGATATACGTCTGGACATATTTATAATAGATTATCTTCCAAATAATAAGCTAAAGCGGAAATATAAGTTATTTATTTTAAAGCTGATACAGGGTATGTCAAAGGAGGATGTTGATTTATCAGCATATTCCTTAAAGGGTAAAATATTAGTAGGCGTCACATCTACTCTTGGAAAGCTGTTTTCAGAAAAAAAGAAGCTTGAAATGTATGACAGAATGAGCAGATATGGCAATGATGTTAGCGCTTCTGAATGCTTTTGGAGCAATGATTTATATCGTTTCATAAATTACAAATTCGAAAGGAATTATTTTAGAGAAACCTTTTTGATGGATTTTGAGGATACGAGATTATATGCTCCTAAGAATTATGATTCTTATTTGATAATAAACTATGGAAAAGATTATATGACACCTATGCAGGATAATTATTATGTGTCATATGATAGCGAACAACTTAAAAAGGTAGTATCAGGGAAGGAAAGCTGAGATGGGCAAAAATATTTTGTTTTGCAGCGTTGGTAGAAGAGGAGATCTTGTAAAGGATTTTAAAAAATCTTTAGATGTGAACTCCAAAATAATTGCGACAGATAATACAAATACTGCACCAGGTTTGTATTTTGCTGATAAACAGTATATAGTTCCTAAAATTGTGGAAGAGAACTATATTCCTATAATATTGGATATTTGTCAGAAGGAAGATGTAGGAGCGATCACTACTCTTATTGACCCGGAAATAGATGTTTTATCAAAAAATCGTGATAAGTTCGAGGCAATAGGTGTTGAGGTTTTAGCTCCGTTTGCAGATACGGCAAGTCTTTGCTTTGATAAATATAAAATGTATAAATTTTTAAAGCAGCATAATATAAAAACAGCGCTTACCTTTGGTACACTTTCTGATTTTATCAAGGCATATGAGAATAAGGAAATAAGCTTTCCTGTTTTTGTTAAGCCAAGGACCGGTTCAGGAAGTGTGGGAGCCAGAAAGATAAATACTCTTGAAGAGCTGACTATAGCCTGGAACAGTGACAACACCTTGATTATTCAGCAGTTTATGGCAGGAATAGATCTTGATGCCGATGTTTACGTTGATACTATTAGCCATAAGGCGGTAAGCATCTTCACTAAGAAGAAGCTGGAAACTAAGATAGGCGGAGCAAATAAAACCATATCTTTTAAGGATGAGAAATTATTTAAGGAAATAGAGAAGATAGTTGAGGCCTTTAAATTTAATGGTCCTATTGATATGGATTTCTTTTATGTTGATGGAGAATATTATTTATCAGAGATTAATCCAAGGTTTGGTGGAGCTTATCTTCATGCTTTTGGATGTGGCGTAGACTTTATCAAGCTTATTGAAAATAATATGAATGGCATAGAGAATAAGCCTAAATTTGGTGATTACGAGGAAGACGTGCTGATGATGATGTATGATAGCGTCGTTATAAAGCATAAGTCTGAAATAAAGGATCAGGTAGAGGCAATGTTATGGACATATTGTATTTAACATTAAGTGATCCGGATATACATTCTACAGGAATATACGCTGATTTAGTAAATGGCCTTAGCGAAGCAGGACATAAAGTTACAATAGTATATGCTGATGATCCGGATGTTACAAAGAAAACGAATCTGGTTCATGAGAAAAATGGCATAGATATGCTTCGTGTGAAATGTGGAAAGGTATTTGGTGTTAACTTTATTATAAAAGGTATAAATACCCTTCTTGTTGAGCCATTGCTAAAGCGGGCTATTTCACAGCATTTAAGCGATAGACATTTTGATATAGTAATATATGCAACGCCCCCGGTTACTTTTGCAAACGTAGTAAAATATTGCAAAAAGAAATACCGCTGTGCGTCTTTTCTGATGCTTAAAGATATTTTTCCTCAGAATGCGGTTGATCTGGGATTGTTTTCAGAAAACGGAATAATACACAGAGTATTTAGGAATAAAGAAAAGGCTCTTTATAAAGTAAGCGATACCATAGGCTGTATGAGCAGAAAGAATATGGAGTATATTCTTGCCCACAATAAGGAAATCAGCAAAGAAAAATGTATGGTTTTCCCCAATACCATAGGTGTTAAATATTTAAAACAGCCTGAACCACATTTAAAAGAGGATGATAAACTAAGATTTATTTTTGGTGGTAATCTGGGTAAACCTCAGGCAATAGATTTCTTATTAGAAGCTATAAGCTCTGACCGGATAAGGAATAATGACAGACTGGAATTCTATTTTGTTGGAAACGGCTCTGAAACGGAAAAGGTTAGAAAGGCATGTGAGCAAAGTAAAAATGCTGTCTTCAAAGATTTCCTTCCACCAGAGGAATACAATAAAATCATGAATAAATGTGATGTAGGTATTATTTCTCTTGATAGCAAATTTACAATACCAAATTATCCATCAAGAACATTGGGATATATGTCAATGTCAAAACCTATGCTGGCATGTACAGATAGAAATACAGATATCAGGGAGCTGATTGAGGAAGAAGCAAAATGCGGAAAATGGTGTCCATCGGATGATGTAGACAGCTTCTGCGACGCAGTAGACTGGTTCCTTGGTAATATTGATAATTTGAGTATACTTGGAGAGAATGGAAGAAAATATTTAGAAGAAAATTTTGATGTTTTACGTTCGATAAAGCTTATAGAGGCAGCAGTTAATAAAAAATAAAGAAAAGAGGTAATCTTATGTTTGAAGGAAAAACCCTTCTTATTACAGGTGGAACAGGTTCATTCGGTAATGCAGTACTTAATAGATTCTTAGACACAGACATAGCAGAGATCCGTATTTTTTCCCGTGATGAGAAAAAACA
>JAZUFJ010000105.1:0-2685 GCA_045640645.1 Lachnospiraceae bacterium | reverse complement strand
AAGCATGTTTTAAAAACAAAGCTTAAAAAGAGAGAAAGCTGCGGATGTATCTGCAGAGATATAATAGATAATACAAAGTTCAGGAAGAATCATTTTGCCCAGGAGGATACTAACGCATACTATCTTAAAGAGGCCAGACAGATGTCTATTGAGCTGACTATGGTAGATTCTCTTAAGGATCTTACAAAAGCCTTAGATAAATATATTCCTCATCTTGGATGTGATTACTTCTTAATGGTCCTTAATAAGGAATGGCAGGGAAATAATTCTTTAGTAAAGAATCCATATAAGTTTGATGGAAAAATGGAGGATAATGACTATATTAAAGTGGGATATAGTGATAATCAGGAACTGGTATACGGTTATTCCCCAGTAGCTCCAATAAGGGAACTTAATCTTACCCTGAACGGATTAATAGACTGGCTTAATGAAAGAAATAAAGGCAGGAATTTCTTTACGGTTCTGCCCCTCCATTTTGGAGACAGAAGCTTTGGATACTGTGTAATCGGTAATTCTGAATTTGCCTTTGATAATTCCATGTTATCCACCTGGATAATGGCTCTTAGTACTTCTCTTGAACAGATTAGAAGACAGGATATTTTGAAGGGTATGATCAAAAAGCTGGATTCTATGTGGATATATGATAATCTGACAGGACTTTATAACAGATCAGGTTTTGATAAATATGGTGCTTTTGTATGGCAGGAGTGTATTGAGAACAATCAGAGCGCTTTAATTCTCTTTGCCGACCTTGATGGTCTTAAGGAGGTCAATGATAACTTTGGACATGATGCCGGAGACAGATTTATTAAGGCTGTGGCAGCAGTTCTGAAGAGATTCAAAAAGCATGGCGAGATTATTATGAGATATGGTGGAGATGAATTTGTTCTGTTAGCTCCTAACATTGACGAGGAAGAGGCTGAAGCTTATAAGAACAGGTTAATCTTTGAATTTGAAACCTATAATATGACCCATTCTCTTCCATACAAGGTAGACGCCAGTATAGGTATTCAGGTAGTAAAACCTACCTGCTCATCAGAGCTTGAGACTACCATAGAAGAAGCTGATGCAAAAATGTATGACGAGAAACGTTTGAAAAGAACAGAAAGATAAAAAACAGTTATGAGATATGGAAAATTTTTAAAGGAAAATGGGACTATAGGCTTTGTGGCTCCTTCATTTGGATGCGCTACAGAACCTTATAGAACCGGCTTTGGCAAAGCTCTTTTAAAATTTGATGATATGGGCTACAGGTCAGCTTTAGGTCCAAATGTATATATGGGATGTGGTGTTGGGATAAGCAATACTCCGGATAAATGCGGTGAGGAGCTTACAGATTTTTATCTTAGAAAAGATAACGACGTTTTGATCTCCTGCGGTGGCGGAGAGCTTATGTGTGAGACACTTGATTATATAGATTTTGAGGCTATAAAAAAGGCAGAGCCAAAATGGTATATGGGCTATTCTGATAATACTAATTTTACTTTTTTATCAGCTACATTGTGTGATACAGCAGCAATATATGGTCCCTGTGCCTCAACCTTTGGAATGGATGGATGGCATGAGAGCCTTCAGGATGCCTTTGATCTTTTGACAGGAAAGAAATTAGTATTTAAGGGCTATGATAAGTGGGAGCTTGAGAGCCTTAGAAGTGAGGAAAATCCAACCCCCAGATATAATACTACCGAAAGCTCTAAAATAGTGATCACTAAAAATAATAAAGAAGTACAAGAGGCCGAAATGGAAGGTCGCCTTGTCGGTGGATGCCTGGATATTCTGATTATGCTTTGTGGAACAAAATACGACAGAGTATCAGATTTCCTTGAAAAATATAAAGATGATGGTTTTATATGGTTTATAGAGGCCTGCGATCTTAATATGCTAAGTATAAGAAGGGCATTATGGCAGCTGAAAGAGGCGTCATGGTTTAAGTATTGCAAGGGCTTTATGATAGGTCGTCCATTGCATTATGACGAGGAGATAATGGGCGTTAACAGATACAATGCTGTTACAGAGGCGTTAAAAGAATTTAATGTTCCTATTATTATGGATATGGATATAGGACATCTGGCACCTATGGTACCATTGGTGGTAGGCAGCAAGGCAAAGGTAATAGCTAAAGATAAGAAATATAGCATCGAAATGCAGCTGGTATAATATGGGCATAAAAAAGCATGGAGGATACGAAGATAATGGGTATCTCAAAACGTATAAAAAAATATGCTGAAGAAAATTTTAATGAAGTATTGCACACTACACTGAACCCTAATGGTCCTGGCGCAGTAAGAATACATCTTGTTCCACCTAAATATAAGGAAGGGGAGTATACCAGCGTAGCGATTATTAATGGTCAGGATATTATACCGGTGAACTCATCCTGGACTATTCTTCTGGCTGAATTTATTAAGGAGGTTAATAAATTCAGTGGTAGATCAGTATCAGATGAAGAAATAGATCAGATTATGAACAATACCTGCAAAAATGCAAAAAAGGTATTTTGGTTTGTAGGAAATAAAAGATTAAAAAATGATATCTACAGAATAATGAATACTTTTAAGCAGGTTGCTTACAATGAGCCTGTTGATGAGCAGATAGACTATATTAATATAGGTGATTATGCTCATTTAATGAAAGCCCCTCACAGGATGGATATAATGGTTAGCTCCATGGTGAAGGATGGAATAT
>JAZUFJ010000104.1:0-5968 GCA_045640645.1 Lachnospiraceae bacterium | reverse complement strand
TAAATTCAAGGAAGGCTATAAGACCTTTGTTGGAGAGAGAGGTGTTACTTTATCAGGAGGTCAGAAGCAGAGAACTGCTATAGCCCAGATGCTTATCCTTAACCCGCCTATTATGATATTTGATGATTCCTTGTCAGCTGTCGACGCTAAGACCGATGCAAAGATCAGGGCTTCGTTAAATGAGCTTAATAAAAAGGCCACTGTAATAATAATTTCCCATAGGATTACCACTATTATGAACGCAGATAATATATACGTTCTTAATGAGGGAGCTATTGTTCAGGAGGGCAATCACAGCGAACTTATTAGTAAAGAAGGAATATACAAGAATATTTTTGACATGCAAAGAGCTATAGATGAAGAGGATTAGGAAGTGATTATGGAAAATAACAATGTTAAGCTGCCATTTTTTGGTTTGCCGAAGATGTGGCCGTATATTAAAAAATATAAAAATATGTTTATAGTGATGGTTGTTACAGGTTTTGCATATAGCTTGTTTGACGCCATTTATCCCTTGTTTGACAGGTATGCTATTAATCATTTTGTGGGGGAATCTACTCTTGATACCCTGCCACAGTTTATTGCTCTGCATGTGATAGCTATTCTTGTACAGTGTGTAATAAACTATGTCAATATAATGGCTTGTTCAAAAATGGAGCTATATACGGACAGGGATCTTAGAAATGAAGCCTTTGCCCATCTGCAGCAGGTTTCCTTATCTTATTACAATAAGAACAGTGTAGGCTATATTCATGCAAGGGTAATGAGCGATACAGGGAAAATAGGTGAGCTTGTGGCCTGGAGACTTATGGACATTGTCTGGTGGGGAAGCTATGTAGTGTTTGCATTTGTTATCATGATGATAATAGATGTGAGGCTAGCCGGATATCTTATGATCCTTCTTCCAATAGCCGTGATAATCAATATGCTTTTCCAGAAAAAGCTCCTTTTATATAACCGACAGGTCAGGGAACTAAATTCAAAGATTACCGGAGATATTAATGAGGGTATAACCGGTGTGAAATCAATAAAGACACTGGCCATCGAAGAAAAAATCATAGATGAATTCTATACCGATACAGAGAAAATGTATTCAAAGAGCGTGAAAACAGCTCATCATAGTGCATTTTTTACATCAACTATGACTTTCTTATCAACAGCAGCTCTAGCCTTAATACTTTGGAAGGGCGGAAAGCTTAGCTTAGAAGGCATGATTCAGGTAGGAACGCTTTCTGTATTTATGTCCTATGCCATGGGTATGCTGGAACCAATCCAGAATATAATCAAGTCTATTACTAAAATGATAGCCGTAGGGGTAAATATTGAGAGATATGTGGACTTGATGAATATTCAGGGTGAAGTATTTGATAGCGATGAGGTAATAAAAAAATATGGTGATTCCTTTAATCCCAAGTATGAAAACTGGGAGAATCTTTACGGTGATATAGAATTTAAGGATGTAACCTTTAAATATCCTGATGGAGAAGAAATCATACTTGACCATTTTAACCTTAAGGTGGATAAAGGACAATGTGTTGCCATAGTAGGAGAAACCGGTGCGGGTAAATCTA
This sequence comes from Lachnospiraceae bacterium, assembly GCA_045640645.1. Taxonomy (GTDB): domain Bacteria; phylum Bacillota; class Clostridia; order Lachnospirales; family Lachnospiraceae; genus JAZUFJ01. The sequence continues at coordinate 4,397 of JAZUFJ010000104.1, read as the reverse complement.
CACTGGTTAACCTTGTATGCAGGTTCTTCGAGCCTACAGGTGGTCAGGTGCTTATAGATGGTGTAGACGCAAAACAAAGGTCATTGAAATGGCTCCATAGTAATATAGGATATGTATTGCAGACACCATATCTGTTTTCCGGTACAGTCAGGGATAATCTGATTTATGGAAAGGAAAACGCGACAGATGCTGAGATCCTTGAGGCGATAAAGCTGGTAGGAGCTGAGAATCTGCTTAATAAGCTGGATAAGGGACTGGATAGCGAGCTTGGAGAAGGAGGAGATTATCTCTCTACCGGCGAAAAACAGATATTATCAATAGTAAGGGCGCTGCTTGCTGATCCTAAAATTTTGATTCTGGATGAAGCTACAAGCTCAGTAGATTCCATGACAGAATATGCCGTTCAACAGGCAATAAATGTTGTAACAAAGGACAGGACATCCTTTATTATTGCTCACAGACTTTCTACCGCTGCCGGCGCTGATACTATTCTTGTTGTATCAGATGGAAAAATAATAGAGCAGGGCAATCATAAGGAGCTTATGAAGAAGAAAGGCGAATATTATAGCCTGTATATGAAGCAGTTTGAAGAGATAGAAACCTGGGGGAAAATTGGATAATATAAAAACCAACAAAAACCAAACAAAAAATATATCAAAAACCACAAAAAACTAATAAAACAATTGACTTTCCACATTTTCGACTATATACTAACCATAGGTTGTTGTTTCTATTTATGAAGGTGAGGTCTCTGCTTATAGAATAATCTATTTAGCGGAGAGTTTCCTTCACAGTTGTTAAAGTAAAATGCATTGTCTGAGGCGGTAATCCGGTTTTTACAGGATTACTGGTTTAAACGGTGTATTAAAGTTATTTTACAGGATAGGAAAGAGAGACTAATATGGAAAAGTATTATAGTCGTGAAATAGCCAAATCTGACAGAATACCAAGATTAGTAGAAAACTTATATAAGAAGATGCCTGAGATAGAATCTGCAAGAGCCCTTCTTATTACAGAATCCTATAAGGAAACAGAAGGCCAGCCTATTATTATGCGTAGAGCTCGTGCCTTTGCTCATATCCTTGATAATATTCCAATAATAATTAGAGATGAAGAGCTTATTGTAGGCTCTACTACTATAGCTCCAAGAGGTTGCCAGACATATCCGGAGTTCTCTTTTGAATGGCTGGAGCCTGAATTTGAAACAGTTGAGCATAGAAGTGCAGATCCATTTTATATTTCAGAGAAAACAAAACAGGATCTTAGAAGCGTGCACCCATATTGGAAGGGCAAGACAACAAGTGAGCTTGCTACATCATATATGGCACCAGAGACTCTTAAAGCAATGGAGCATAATATTTTTACTCCTGGTAACTATTTTTACAATGGAGTAGGCCATATTACTGTTAAATATGACAAGGTCCTTGCGATAGGATATGACGGAATCATGGAAGAGGTTAAGGCTGCTCTTAATAAATGCAAGCCTTCTGACCCTGATTATGCTAAACGTTCAAGATTCTTACAGGCAGTGATAATAAGTATAGCTGCAGTTATCAGATATGCTAAGAGATATAGTGAGCTGGCATTAAAAATGGCTAACGAAAGCACAGATCCAGTACGTAAGCAGGAACTGTTGGCTATTAGCGAGAACTGTAAAAATGTACCAAAGCGTGGCGCTAAGAGCTTTTATGAAGCCTGCCAGAGCTTCTGGTTCGTACAGCAGCTTCTTCAGTTAGAATCAAGCGGACATTCTATTTCACCAGGACGTTTTGACCAGTACATGTATCCTTATTATAAGGCTGATCTTGACGCAGGACGTATTACACGTGAACAGGCTCAGGAGCTGGTTGATTGCATATTTGTAAAATTAAATGACCTTAACAAATGCCGTGATGCAGCCAGTGCAGAGGGCTTTGCAGGATATTCTTTGTTCCAGAACATGATAGTAGGCGGACAGGATGAGAACGGTCTTGATGTAACTAATGACCTTTCATTTATCTGTATCAGAGCTTCTAAACATGTATTTTTGCCTCAGCCTTCTTTATCTGTACGAGTATGGAACGGTACTCCTCATGATCTGATGGTAGCAGCAGCAGACCTTACAAAAACAGGAATTGGTTTCCCTGCTTATTATAACGATGAGGTTATCATTCCTTCACTTATGAGCAGAGGCCTTACATTAGAAGATGCCAGAACCTATAACATTATAGGCTGTGTAGAACCACAGAAGGCAGGTAAGACAGAGGGATGGCATGATGCAGCTTTCTTCAATATGTGTCGTCCACTTGAACTGGTATTCTCAAACGGTTATGAAAATGGTGAAAGGGTCAGTATCCAGACCGGAGAAGTAGAAAACATGACCAGCTTTGAGGAGTTCTATGATGCTTACAAGGCTCAGATGGAATACCTTATCGGTTTACTGGTTAACGCTGATAATGCCATCGATGTAGCTCATATGACTCTTTGCCCTCTTCCTTACGAATCATGTATGGTAGATGATTGTATAAACAGAGGAATGTCTTTACAGGAGGGTGGAGCTATATATAACTTTACCGGTCCTCAGGGCTTTGGTATAGCTAACATGGCAGATTCCCTCTATGCAGTAAAGAAGCTTGTATTTGATGAAAAGAAGCTTACATTAAAGGAATATAAACAGATTCTTGCCATGAACTATGGTAAGGGACTGGATGAAACATCTATCGCCCAGATGACCGCGACGATAGCTAAAGAAATAGAAAAGACAGGCCAGAATATAGGGGCTGAAGAGATAGCAGCTATTGTAACACAGGTTAAAGCAGCTTCTGCTTCAGATGAAATGAAAAAGCGTGGACAGCAGCTCCTTGACTGGATAGAAGCTATTCCAAAATTTGGTAACGATGTGGCAGAAGTAGATGCTTTCGCAAGAGATGTTGCCTATACATATACAAGACCTCTTGAAAAGCATAAGAACCCTCGTGGAGGAATGTTCCAGGCAGGTCTTTACCCGGTATCAGCTAATGTACCTTTGGGAGCACAGACTGGAGCTACACCTGATGGACGTTTGGCACATACTCCTGTTGCAGATGGTGTTTCACCTTCAGCAGGAAAGGATACAGCAGGCCCTACAGCTACAGCAAATTCAGTATCAAAGCTTGATCACGGTATAGCCAGCAACGGAACACTTCTTAATCAGAAGTTCCATCCTTCATCACTTAGCGGAGAAAGCGGAGTAGATAACTTTATTTCTCTTATCAGGACATACTTTGATCAAAAGGGCAGTCACATGCAGTTCAACGTTGTAAGCCGTGAAACTCTTCTTGATGCTCAGGAGAACCCTGAAAACTATAAACATCTTGTAGTAAGAGTAGCTGGATATAGTGCATTATTTACAACCTTATCAAAGTCATTACAGGATGACATTATCAGAAGAACTGAGCAAGGCTTCTAATGCATATTTAGGATATTAATCTAGTAAGGAAAAAAACATGGATTATTTAGATACAAAGGGAAGAATCTTTGATATTCAGAGATATTCCATACATGACGGTCAGGGTATCAGGACAATAGTATTTCTTAAAGGCTGTGTCCTAAGATGCCGCTGGTGCTGTAATCCGGAATCACAGGAATTTGGCATCCAGACTATGATGGTTAACGGAAAACCAAAAACAATTGGCAGGGATGTTACAGTTGCCGAGGTAATGGAAACGGTAGAAAAAGATCGTCCATTTTATAGAAGAAGCGGTGGAGGCTTGACATTATCAGGTGGTGAGAGCCTGTGTCAGCCACAGTTTGCCAGGGATCTTTTGAGAGCCTCAAAGGCAGCTGGAATAAACACTGCAATGGAAAGTATGGGATGTGCAAAGTATGAGGTTATAGAAGAAATTCTTCCATATCTTGATACATATCTTATGGATATAAAGCATACCAACATGAAAAAGCATGAGGAATTTACCGGAATGAGCAATGCACTTATGCTTGAAAATGCTAAAAAAATAGCGGAAAGTGGCAAAACAGAGCTGGTTATCAGAGTACCGGTAATACCGGGCTTTAACGATACAGTAGATGAGATAAGAGGAATAGCAGAGTTTGCAGATATGCTGCCTGGAGTAAAACGTATACACCTTCTTCCATATCATAGACTAGGCCAGGATAAATATGATGGTCTTAACAGAGAATACGGAATGAAGGATGCCCTTCCACCAGAAAATGAAACAATGGATACATTAAAAAAGACAGTTGAGAACTATTCAAGATTGTACTGTCAGATAGGAGGCTGATATGGGATATACAGATAATATGGATTCTCAGACAAAACAGAGAATAGTCCAGGAATTAGTACCTGGTAAACAGATTACTTTAGCTCATATAATTGCCAATCCGGATAAAATATTATACGAAAAGCTTGGCCTTGATCCAAG
>JAZUFJ010000103.1:0-1875 GCA_045640645.1 Lachnospiraceae bacterium | reverse complement strand
TTAGATCAGATTGTTGAAGATATGAATAAGCTTAAAAGAAAAATGATTTTTGAGGCGGATGTTCATGCCTTAGCTACTGTATCAGCTTTTTTGTTCCCAAGCGCCGGAAAAAGAGCAGATATAGGTAAATATGTTGAATGTAAAAAATGCCTAAAGAAGCATGTAAATATTTTTTCAGAAATAAGAGGCATAGCAAAGGCTATAGTTATAACAAAAATGTGCTTAGTAGATAATTATGAGGAATATCTTTTAGGTGTAGTAGATGTCTATAAAAAGCTTCGTAAAATCCATAAATTGACAGCTTCACCATATATGGTTATGGCAGCAGTAAATATTTATGAAGGTGGCGGAATGGGAAAAGTGGACGCCAATATTGAAAAGCTTGAGACAGTATATAAGGAAATGAAAGCAGATCATTTTTGGCTTACAGGTGATGAGGACAGACCATTTATTGCCATGATGGTCAGCAGAGATATAAGCATAGCCGATATTTCTGTAGAAATTGCAAACTGTTATGAGGCATGTAAGAAAATGTCTATTTCAAAACAATCAATGCATACTGTGTCACAGATAATGGCATTATCTGGTAAGAGTATTGAAACAAAGGTTGCAGACTTAAACGATACTATGAATGCCCTTAAGGAATATAAAATAAGAGGAATGAAGTATGAGCTTATGCCAATGGCCGCTGCTCTTGGCCTGGTAAATGCCAGTGCAGAAGATAAGGCTAAAGATATAAAGGAAATCTATGATTATCTTAAAACACAAAAAGGCTTTAAGTGGTATATCGGTGGTACAAAGAGATCACTGTATTCAATTCTAGCTTATGCGCTTGAAAACATTGATGGAGACAGCGCTGTATTAAATTCGGTAATCAGTACTACCCTTACAAATATTATTATTCAGGAAATTATTCTAATCATAATACTGACTACTGCAGCAAACTCATCCAGATCATCAAGCTCATCAAATTAATAGATACGATATTGGGAGCAGGGTTGCGCGAAAAATACCATAACCAGAAGAAAGGGAACACCTATGAAGAAAAGATCCTTGATGAAATATATAGTGATGCTGATAATTGGAAGCATTATTTTCACATCTGTTATACCGGCCAGTCAGGTATGGGCAGATGAAAATGAGGGTACAGAAGAAAGCCAGGAGGAAGAACCAGGTTCGGGTCTTGTAGGCCCTGTGGTACCATATTACGATTTTGATATTTCTACCAGGGATATAAGCTTTGGACAGCTTATTGAAGGTGAGGAATATGATGGATACATGGCATCTTTAGATGTTTATAATACTGGAAATATCATTACAGAGGTAATCTGGTCAGAGTACGATCCGGATGATTTCTTCTATGTTGATGCTCCTAGTGATAATACTATGGAGGTAGGTAGCAGATGCACTTTCTATTTCTTCCCTAATGGATATCTGTCAGAGGCAACTTATTCAGGAAACATAGTATTGTCTCTTCAGCAGGATCAGTCAAAGAGCTATTGCGTTAACATATCTGCAACTGTAGTTCCAGGGGATCCTATAGTATTTGATGTGGATATATCTCCGGGATATGCAGAGGTGTCAAAGGGCGGTAATGTCCAGTTTGGTGTCAGCGTTGAGGGATATAATTTAAAGGATTATGGCGTTAACTGGTCTGTTCAGAACAATAAAAGTTCAGGAACAAATATTAATGGTGATGGATATCTTACCATTGGTAATGATGAAACCAGTAATTCTATCACAGTAGTAGCTACATCAAAAGATGATAACTCAACCTCCGATACCGCAACTGTATCAATCAAGAACAATTATTACAGTGTTACAGCCCGTGCTGAAGAGGGTGGACAGGTTTCCGGAGGCGGAAGCGTAGAGGGT
>JAZUFJ010000102.1:0-2208 GCA_045640645.1 Lachnospiraceae bacterium | reverse complement strand
AGTCGTAGTTAGGAGTTAGTTCGCCGAAGCGTTGCAATCGTCTGTGATGGTTTTAGTCTAGACGAACAATCGTCCTGTTATAAGTGATTTAAAGAATTACTTCTTCTACTTCACTCTGGTTATGAGTTCCTCGATAAGCTTGTATAAGAATTCATTTTTAACACTAAGCTCGCTCAAGTCCTTCAGTGCAGCGTTCGAATATCTTCTTACATCCTCTTTAGCTACATCAAGTCCTTTTAAGGTTACATAAGTCGTCTTATTGTTTCGCTCATCAGAACCAATAGGCTTTCCTAATACCTCCTGTGTAGAGGTTACATCTAATATATCATCCTGAATCTGGAAGGCTATTCCCACGTTCATAGCTATCTCAGATATTTTTTCTACATCTTCTTCGCTTGCTCCTGCAAGTATTGCTCCGACCATCATCGAGCTCTGTAATAAAGCTGCCGTTTTCAGTCTGAATATGAAAAGAAGCTCTTCCTCATTAACCTTCTTTTCTAATCTTTCGGCCTCTACATCAAAGGTCTGTCCACCGACCATTCCAAAGATGCCTGCTTTGTTAGCAAATACCTTCAAAGCCCCAGCTATTCGTGGAACCTCTTCCGGCTCTGCAACATCATAAGCCTTTAACGCGATTTCAAAAGAATAGTTCAGAAGAGCATCACCGCAAAGAATCGCCATATCTTCACCGTATACAATATGTGTAGTCTTTCTGCCTCTTCTATATTCATCATTATCCATAGCCGGCAGATCATCATGTACCAGAGAATATGTATGAAGCATCTCAATAGCCGCCATAAATGGCTCTATTACCTCACCTTTACCGCCAAACATCCTGTATGTTTCTAACATAAGCATAGGACGTAATCTCTTTCCACCAGCAAAAAGACTGTATTCCATAGCTTCCATAACAGTTTTCTGATAGCTTTTTTCAGCAAATTTTCCATAATTCTCTAACAGTGAATTTATTATCTCACATCGAACATCTAATTCTTCTTTAAAACTCATCAAGAAGTCCTTCCTCTCTCATAACTAATACTTTTTTCTCTACAGCATCTATCTTTTCGCTGCATATTTTCAAGAGATCCATACCATCCTTATAAGCCTTAAATGATTCCTCAAGGTCCATTTCTCCATCCTTTAGATCCCGTGCTATATCCTCTATCTTCTTAAAGCATTCTTCCAGAGTCAAATTCTTTTCCTCTGCATTTTCTGCTATCTTTTTATCTTCTCCTGCCATTTATCATTCCTCATTTATTGCAATCACGTTTTAATAATATCCGTTTACAACTTCACACTCTCTACCCTGGCGCTAGCTTCACCATCTGACAACCTGAAGTTAATAATATCTCCAGACTTTATTGAAGCTGCTGATTTTATTGCATGCCCATTATCATCTGAAACATAAGCGTATCCACCCTTTAGCTTATCAAGCGGAGACAATACCTTCATGCGCTCAATATTGAGCTCCAGCCTTTTCTTATTTGCTAATAATATATTATCCATCAAAGTATTCAGCTTTTCCTGATAATAATCATAGCTCAGCATATACTCCTTCAGCCTGCCCATTGGACCATTGGCCTTCAACCTGTTTTCCAGATTTTCAAGCATCATTCGTTTATTTTTTATATTTACGTTAAGGCTACTGTCCAAATCTCTCCTGTAATCAACAAGCTTTTCTATGAAATCACTATAAGCAAAAACTGTAAGCTCTGCCGCTGCCGAAGGTGTAGGAGCCCTCAAATCTGCTACGTAATCAGCAATAGTAGTATCTGTTTCATGTCCAACAGCTGATACTATAGGCGTTTCACATTCAAATATTGCCTGTGCTACTATCTCTTCATTAAAAGCCCATAAATCTTCTATAGAGCCCCCGCCTCTGCCTACAATAATTACATCCAGACCCAGCATATCTAAGGCTCTTATACCGTTAACAATGCTCTCTTTTGCTCCATCTCCCTGGACAATTGCCGGATATAAAATAAGCTGTACATAAGGGTTACGTCGTTTTGTTATATTAATAATATCCTGTACTGCTGCACCGCCCTCAGCTGTTACAACACCAATTTTTGTAGCATATTTTGGAATTGGCTTTTTATATTCCGGGGCAAACATGCCCATCTCACTAAGCTCTTTCTTTAGCTTTTCGAACTTCTCATAAAGAAGACCTGCGCCTGCCAGAATAATTTCTTTAGCATAGAGCTGGTA
>JAZUFJ010000101.1:0-1981 GCA_045640645.1 Lachnospiraceae bacterium | reverse complement strand
AGATTTATACTATTCAAGGCACTTATCATATATATCATAATACTGCATACTGGACATGTCATATCTCACCCATGTCCTTGTAACCTGTATTGATGGCATTACGTCATCAAGGACCTTAACCCAGATTTCTCCACCATTTTTATCATCCTGAATACCATAGGTCATATAGCTTGTGCCACCTGCTGCCTCTACAGCTCCATCAATTATAGCATCAATATATTCTGGTTGGAAATCAAATGCAAATGATTGCTCATCATCAGAAATATACTCGTACCACTTTTCCTCAACGTCACTGGTCCTATCCCAAGGTCCCGGATGAATAGTTTTTTCACGTTTACCCGGTTCAGTCTTATGAAATCTCATATCCTCAACGTCATAAGCAAGTGGATTACCATCATCATATTCATCCATTATTACTATTGGATTATCTGATTCCGGATCAAATTCAATTTTCCAATCAGCCATAGGCTGTGTTCCCATACCCATAGCTTCAGCCTTTATGTTTCCAGAATACTTGTTTCCGGCCTTCTTCATGCTATAGACACCTCTATATACCATAGGTGTATAGTTCTCTTTTTTACATACTATATTAGCCAGTCCATCCTGGGAAAACTCCATATATATATCCTTTTTAGGTTCACCAGCTTTTGAAACCCATCTCCACGACCCTATAATATCTGGTGCAATCACATTATTCTTGTTTTCATCCTGAATCTCATGCAGACTGACATTTTCTACGTCATACATTGATTGCAAACCATAGAAAAACGGATTACCCTCTGATAATTCTATGTGTTTACCGGCAGAGCCCAGATCACGGCTTATATACATTACCTGTCCTGCGCCCCAGTAATCCCCAGCAAAAGAAAAACCTGAATATGGGTATACCCTAACCATGTATCTAAGCTCTTCCCCTACAAGATAAGGAACCTCATCAAGAAGCTCTATCTCTGCAGCCATGTAATCATATTCGCCTATGTAATCAAGATAATATTTGCCATCTATATTACAGATATCCCAGTATCTTACCTCCCAGCCATCTCCTTCTTCTCCTTTATAGGTTCCGCATATATTAGTATCAAAGCTAAGCGCATCATGTACCATATCCGGATTACTAAAGGCGATCTGACGGGCGATAAATTCTTCCTCAGATTCATCTAAATTTTCAACATCAAAAGGTGTAGCCGGAAGCTTTGCTACACATATAGGTTTATCGCCTATAAACTTAATATCCGCTATATAATCCTGCTCATATCCTGCAAAATAGACATAAATATGCGCACCATCCTTCTTATGCACATAAAACGGACTGTATCCGTAGAACCAGTTTTCACCGAAATCATCATATTCATTATCTCCAACACTAATGCAAAAGCCTGAATATTCTCCACTGCCCTCTGCTCCATCAGGCACTACCGGTGAAAAAGTTACCGCTTCACGTTCCGGACCTGTAACTACCATAAAGAAAGGCTCATCAGCTTTAAAAGGAATCACGTATTCCTTTGGCGCGATCATATAATAGCTGTTAAATATATCCGGGTATTCATCAAAGCTTATCTGAACTGATGTAGCACCACCATTCTTTGTGTCTACACAGCCATCAGCATAATATAACATTATTCCTTCCGGCGTAAGTGTCCAGCCCGAATATTCCTTATGGTCTATGTCTCCTATTCTTGCTTTACCATATTTACGATTAAGCTCGCTCTCTATGGCTTTTTCATAAGCATCGTAATCTTCTACTATATCAGTTATTTTAAGCTGCTTACCTGTCTGAGAATCATAGGTTGTCCCGACATAAATCCTCTGAAGGTCATCTGTTCCCCAGAAATCTACATAGGTAGTAAGCATAGACATGGCAACATTGTCAGCTCGCATAACTGTAATATATTCATAATCTTCACAGGTCTTATAATCTATCAGATATGCGCCATCTCCCTCATGAATATCAGATTCATATATTTGTTCTGCATATTCATTG
>JAZUFJ010000100.1:0-1938 GCA_045640645.1 Lachnospiraceae bacterium | reverse complement strand
TAAAAAATAAAGTTCAGATTGATATTGTGGCAATACCTGTACAGGAGCCAAATAAGCGTGTTACTGAATATATAATTGGTTCTTGTAAATTTAAAAACGAGAAGATAGGTGTTGATGAACTTAAATTGATGGAAGAATATGCAAAGGTATTTGGTAAGGGTAGTAGATATCATTACATGATTTTTTCGTTAGGCGGATTTACAGATGAACTGATTAAAGCTTCACAAAATGATGAGGTTAAGCTTATATCCCTTGCAGATATGTATATTTAAAGGTGTAAAAACAACTTTTATGAGCGCATGTACAAAAATATGTATACTAAATAGTGTATCATCATAAGTGAAGAAAATAAGGGAGGATTTGCTATGACAAAACTGGAAATAAAAAGAGAAAATGGAAAAAGCTATGTTGAATATAAGGAAAAGAAGCTGTCAGTGGAGATAACTACAAAGGGCGTTAATACAGAAATGGATATAGTTGACATGAGCCCGGCTGCCAGAGGTGGTACCGCTTCTATTGAGGTGAAAGCAAAGGTTGGAGATCTTTCCTGTACGACTATTATTGATGATGAAGGCAGAGCGGTATCATATGATTTATTTGCTGAAGATAGGGAAAATGGACGGTTTGAAGTAATTTTTAAGATATATGAAAGAGCTGGAGCAGCATCTATAAGCATGGGTATAGTGTAGCCATTTGCATTTATGGTGCACATAAATATTATCTTCTCTTGAAAAGTATTATGAAGCTATATATAATCAAATAGTGGGAATGAGGTTCTCCCTTAGTATTTAATACTAAAACCGCTTATTAAGGCTGATGACTTCTGCGAATTATGACGCAGATATTGTCAGCTTTTTTGTTATATATTGCGGGAACCGGAATGAAGAATAGCTAATAGGATGATAAATCTCACAAAGCCTGTTTAGCCGTTGTCTTTAAGGAGGAAATTATGTTATTAAGTATTGCTGCAATTTTGATGGTAGGCTCAGGGCTTGGCTGGGTATGTAAGAAGATTAAGCTTCCAAGTCTGGTAGGAATGCTGTTGACCGGTATTTTACTTGGGCCATATGTGTTTAATATGTTTGATGATTCTATACTTGCCATATCGTCAGATATAAGAAAAATCGCTCTTATAATTATTCTGACAAGAGCAGGATTAAGTCTTGATGTGTCAGGCCTTAAAAAGATAGGTCGTCCGGCGATTATGATGTGTTTTGTGCCAGCAAGCTTTGAACTGGTAGGTATGATTGCTCTGGCTCCAAAGCTGCTGGGGATATCTGTTCTAGAGGCAGCTATTATGGGGGCAGTTTTAGCTGCAGTTTCTCCTGCAGTTGTTGTACCTCGAATGGTTAAACTGATGGAGGAGGGGTATGGAGTAAAACAAAATATTCCTCAGCTTATTTTAGCGGGAGCATCAGTTGATGATGTTTATGTAATAGTTCTTTTTACAACTTTTATTGGAATGATCCAGGGAGATGGGGTATCTGTAATACGTTTTATAAATATTCCAATTTCCATTGCATTGGGAATAATGATTGGTCTGCTTTCGGGAAGACTTCTGGCTCTTTTCTTTGAAAAGGTACATATAAGAGACACAGTAAAAATATTAATTATGCTATCGGTTTCCTTTGTCCTGGTATCTATTGAGGATATGCTTACTACTCCAATTACATTTTCTGCTTTAATAGCAATAATGTTTATAGGTGTGAGTCTCCAGAGATACAGAAAAGAGGTCTCTGGCAGATTGTCTTTAAAATATAATAAATTATGGGTAGGCGCTGAGGTTTTTCTTTTTGTGTTAGTAGGAGCGACGGTAAATATCAATTATTTGGGAACAGTAGGTATAACCGCGATTATAGTAATAGCAGGAGCTTTAATCTTCAGAATGCTTGGAGTATTTGTATGCCTGCTAGGAACAAAGCTTAATAAAAAAGAAAG
>JAZUFJ010000099.1:0-3323 GCA_045640645.1 Lachnospiraceae bacterium | reverse complement strand
ATACCATGAGGAAACAGAACAATATGTTATATATTTCTCCTCAAGCATTATGAACCCTGAGACAAAGATGAAGGCAAAGCCTAACGCCATCTACTATGTGACCACAAAGGATTTTGAAACATTTTCTGATACAAAGCTTTTTATAGATAATCAGAGCGATCCTGATGGAAAGATTAGGGAAATTATAGATACTACTTTGCTAAAGCTTGGTGATACATATTACAGCGCTTCAAAGGATGGAGACAACGCTGAGGCTAATGGTGGTATCAGAATACTTAAAACCAAGAAGCTTTTTGATCCGACAAGCTGGGAGAAGGTTCTGGATCTTGATGAGCTTTCTCTTGATATTACCGGACTCGGTATAAAAGCTATGAATAATGGTGACCTTGAAGGTCCAGAGCTTTTTATGATTAATCCTGAGGACTGGGAAGATGAAAACAAACCGGAAATAGGTTTAATGATGGACAGATTCCAGGCTGACCTTGGATATCTTCCTCTTAAAACTACTGATATAGAGGATAAGGACAATTCTAAGGGATCATGGAAGGTTTTAACAGATAAGGATTATTCCTTTGATAAGTTAAAGAAGCGTCATGGCACTATTATGAGCATAACTGCTGAGGAATTGAAGAGATTAAAGGAAGCTTTTTAATAATGTTATAAAATCAGGAAAGAAATGATAATGGCTGGACAATTTTGATTGTTCAGCCGTTTTTTTATTAGATTTGCGTCCTTATGTGTTATACTATTCTGTGAGAAATAAGACATGAGAGTCAAAAGTAATCGATATTAACTAATGCAGGGATGAAATATATTCTTTGCAATATCAGATTTTTGTAACACAATTTAAAAATAAATATAGATTGGGATGAACATATAATGACATTAAGAGATCTTAATATAGGGGAAACAGCAGTTATAACAAGCGTGGGAGGAGATGGATCCCTTCGACAGCATTTTCTGGATATGGGCGTTATACCGGGAAGTAAAGTAAGCGTGATAAAATACGCGCCAATGGGAGATCCGGTGGAGCTTTCCATTAGGGGCTATTCTCTTACTATTCGTTTGGATGACGCTGCAAAAATTGATATAGATAAAGATACTGTGGAGAAAACTGACGAGAGAGCCCATAAGCATGGGTGGTCAGAAGCTTCTAATGGGAATAAAGCCCAGAAAGAAGATAGCACATATAAGCCAAGACTAATAAATGAGCCGAAGGTTGAGCATCCTGGCTTTGGTGAAGAGGGAGCAAGATTCCATTCAAAAGAGGATGAAAACCCGGTGCCAGAGGGCACTATTCTGACCTATGCCCTTGTTGGTAATCAGAACTGTGGGAAGACTACTCTTTTTAACCAGCTGACGGGAGCTAACCAGCATGTTGGAAATTTCCCGGGAGTGACTGTTGATAGAAAAGATGGTCCTATTAGGGGATATAAGGATACTCTTATTACTGACCTGCCTGGAATATATTCCATGTCACCTTATACCAGTGAGGAGATTGTATCGAGAAATTTTGTACTTCAGGACAAGCCGAAGGCTATTATTAATATAGTTGATGCTACAAATATTCATAGAAACCTCTATCTTACTATGCAGCTTTTAGAGCTGGGTATTCCTATGGTTGTGGCCCTTAATATGATGGATGAGCTGACTGGAAATGGTGGAACTATTAAGGTTAACAAGATGGAGGCAATGCTTGGTGTACCGGTTATACCTATTTCAGCCGCAAAGAACCAGGGTGTTGACGAGCTTGTAAGCCATGCTATTCACGTAGCGCATTTCCAGGAAAAGCCACTACGCCAGGACTTCTGCGATGAGGATGATCACGATGGCGCCATTCATAGATGTATTCATGCTGTAATTCATCTTATTGAGGACCATGCTAAAAGAGCTGATATACCGGTAAGATTCGCTGCCAGCAAGATAATAGAGGGTGACAAACCTGTTCTTGATGCGCTTGAGCTTGACCAGAATGAGCTGGAGATGTTAGAGCATATCATTATCCAGATGGAAAAGGAGAGAGGTCTTGATAGAAGCGCTGCTATGGCAGATATGCGTTTTTCCTATATAGATAAAGTATGCAAGGCCACTGTTGTAGAACCAAAAGAGAGCAGGGAACATATTAACAGTGAGAGAATAGATAAGATACTTACAGGAAAGATCACAGCTATTCCTGCATTTATACTTATAATGGCCATGACATTTGTACTAACCTTTAATGTAATAGGTGCTTTTTTACAGGATATGTTAAGTGCTGGTATTGATATGGGCACAGCATGGGTTGATGAATTATTAACCTCTTATAATGTTAACGAGACACTTCACGGATTGATTATTGACGGTATTTTTTCCGGGGTAGGAAGTGTGCTCAGCTTTTTACCTATTGTAGTAACCTTGTTTTTCTTCCTGTCTCTGTTAGAGGACAGTGGATATATAGCCAGGGTAGCTTTCTTTATGGATAAGCTTCTTAGAAAGATAGGTTTATCAGGAAGAAGTATTGTACCGATGCTTATAGGTTTTGGATGTACCGTACCAGCTGTTATGTCAACCAGAACATTGCCTAGTGAGCGAGATAGAAAGATGACTATCCTTCTGACACCATTTATGAGCTGTACTGCAAAGCTTCCGATATATGCCTTTTTTGTAAATGCATTCTTTAGTGAATACAAAGGATTAGTAATGACAGGGCTATATTTCCTGGGTATATTCGTAGGAATACTGGTGGCAATGCTATTTAAGTTTACAGCCTTCAAAGGTGAAGCGGTTCCTTTTGTTATGGAGCTTCCTAATTACAGACTTCCTGGTTTTAAGACAACCTTTTATCTTTTATGGGAAAAAGCGAAGGACTTTATACAGAAGGCTTTTTCTGTAATACTTATAGCTACTATCTGCGTATGGTTTTTACAGAGCTTTGATATAAGACTTAACAAGGTGATAGATTCTAAGGATTCTATTATGGCTATGATATCAAGTATATTTGTTCCTGTATTTGCACATCTTGGACTTGGAGATTTCAGAATCGTTACATCGCTTATTTCAGGTATCATGGCAAAGGAAAGTGTAGTGTCTACCATGGATATCCTGTTTAATGGTGATATACAATCAGTGCTTACAACACAGTCAGCGACAGCAATGTTGGTGTTCTGTCTGTTATATACTCCTTGTGTTGCAGCGATAGCTTCTGTTAAGCGTGAGCTTGGTGGAAAATGGGCAGCAGGGTTATGTATTTGGCAATGCTTTGTGGCATGGGTTGTGGCATTTGTAGCGTATCATATTGTGATGCTGTGAACAGATGCACTATGACGGCAAGGACGGCAAGGTCG
>JAZUFJ010000098.1:0-4682 GCA_045640645.1 Lachnospiraceae bacterium | reverse complement strand
ACACCTTGCAAATCACCCGCATAAAATTTAGCTCTTACGTTCATGCCTACCTTTTCCAGCTTTACATAAGCAATTTTTTGTGCCTCTTTTTTATCCATGTGTCTTGCAGTTACGAGACCTTCTTTTACGTTTGCTATAGCTGTCATGTTCTTGAAAAGATTAAAGCTCTGAAATACAAATCCCATATTTCTTCTAAGCTTAGCTATATCCCTTTTCGTTACATTCCTTGCGCTATATTCCTCATCATCAAAGCGAATTATACCTGCTTCAGGCCTTTCCAAGAAGCTTATACATCTAAGCAAAGTGGTTTTTCCCGAACCTGACGGTCCGATAATAGCTACCACTTCTCCTTTGTTCACTTTAAAATCTATCTTTTTAAGTACCTCTGTAGTACCAAATGATTTCTGTAATCCTACAACCTCTAGCATTCCTTTTCCTCTTTCAATCTGTCACTATCTTTAGATTTGAAAACCATCTTCTTTTCAAGATATCCCTGTAACCATGTTAACCCTGTAGAAAAGATAAGATATATTACGGCTGCCTCACAATACAGGGCAAATGGTTCATAGGTTCTGGCCGCTATCCTCTGAGCTGCTGTAAAAAGCTCCACAACGGTTATACTGGCTGCTAAAGAAGTATCCTTTAATAAACTTATAAGATTATTGAATAATGAAGGAAAGGCTATAGGGAAAGACTGCGGGAGTATTACCCTTACCATAGTCTGAAAATAATTAAGTCCAACCATATATGCAGCCTCGCTCTGTCCTTTTGGAATGGCCATAATCGCAGACCTGTATACTTCAGCATTATATGCAGCAAGGTTCAGTCCAAAAGCCATTACAGCTGCCGGAAAAGCATCTATCATTATTCCAAGGCTTGGTAAACCAAAAAAGATGATAAATAGCTGTACAATAAGTGGTGTTCCCCTGAAAATCCATATATATATAAAGGCTATCTGTTTTAAAACACGAATATTTGCTACCTGGACTAAAGCTAAAATAAGCCCCAGTACCAAGCTCACCGCAAAGGAGAGCAAGGTAAGGGGGATAGTAACTTTAATTCCGGGTATCAATATCTGAGTGAAGGAAGATACTAAAATCTGTATCAATCTGTCATCCATATTATACCCTCTTCTTATTATTCTGCTTTAGAAATATCGCTTCCAAAATACTTGTTTGATAATTCTGTAAGAGTACCATCTTTAGCTAATTCATCAATAGCTTTATCAATAGCTTCCTTTAATGAAGCGTTATCCTCGCCCTTTACTAAAGGAATAGAAACCTCTGAAGCATCTTTTGTAAGGTTAACAATCTTAAATGGTGCGTCTGGATGCTCTCCTAAGTAATCATAAAATGATACCTCTGCGTTAAGAGTAGCATCTACTCTGCCAGAGAGAACCATATCTATGGTTTCTGAAAGCGTATCTACGTTCTGAACTGTCGCACCGTACTTTTCAGCGAGATCTGCATATGTTGAACCAAGCGAATTGCTGGTTTGTTTTCCATTTAAATCTTCGAATTCTTTTATGTCTTCGTTATCCTCTGCAACTACAAGAGCTGTTCTTATATATGCATAAGGAGTAGTAAAATCATATTTAGCAGATCTTTCCTCTGTTATCTCTACACCATTAATGATAACATCATATCTTTTTCCATCAAGACCTGTAAATAATCCGTCCCATTCACCTTCTACAAACTCAGCTTCTACACCAAGTTTATCTGCTATGGCACGTCCAACCTCTGTATCGAATCCTACAAGGTCGCCTGTCTCATCATGGTATGTCCATGGAGCCCACTGGCCTTCCATTGCGATAATAATTTTTCCGTTTTCTTTAATCTTTCCTAAATGATCCTGTGTCTGTGCTGCTGAGCTGTTTGCTCCGCTTGTGTTTACAGTTGCGCAGCCTGCTAATAACATCATACTGTTAGCAAGCATGAAGGCCATCAAAAGCCCTTTTGTGAATTTCTTCATACTTTTTACCTCTTTCTTTTTCTTTACACGGTCAAAATCTGCTACTATATATTATTGTAATAGTTCTATTTGTTTTGACCAGGTTACATCTATAATTAAAACCTTCGTTTTAATTATCCTTTTATTTACTGTTTTATGATTATTTCTCTTTTTATAATCTCTTCACCAAGCTTTTCATATACCAGTTGATTAATTCTGCAATCATTTAAGGCTCTATGAGCCCCTACAGTTGATATTCCATAATAATCTGCCAGATCAACCAGTCTGTGGTGTGACAGCTCCGGTAGACATTTCCTTGACAATTTTAAAGTATCAATATAATCATTTGTGATTGTTTTAGAAAAATATCTTGCAGTGTCACGATATATAAAGTTCATATCAAAGCTGTTAATATTATGACCTACTAATATATCATCACCTATAAAATCAATGAACCTTTTTAATACTTCATCAAAAAATGGGGCATCCTTAACCATGTAATCATATATGTTATTGATAGAACTTGCTATAGCAGAAATTGCTATCTTGGGGTTAACCAGCTCACTAAACTCTTCTATTATCCTTCCATCACGTACTTTAACAGCTGATATCTCTATTACTTCATCTCTTTTTGTTGACGTTCCCGTAGTCTCCAGATCATATACTACATAATCCTTCACATAACCATTTTTCGCTTTTCCTCTTATATCTCCCAGCATTTCTTTTCCTTTTATTATTTCGTTTTATATGTATTTTTTGTTTTATATCCAGAACTTTGTATTTTATTCTATTCCAGATTAATATCCAGAAAATTGAATATCCTTAATGAATCATTTATTCATAAGCATTCTAGTAATCATAAATGTCTTCGAATACTTTACCTTCCATACTTATTACTCTGTCTATCCTTATATATTCCCCATCAGAGAAATATATAAGCTTTTTATTTACATCAATTTTTTCAACAGCGGCATCCTTTATTACATAACCCCCTCCGCTTTTATTAGAGCCCCTGTTCAGTTCGCTATCTGGTATAAAATATGTTACCTTAATAGTTGGATGCTCTGAAATAATACTAATCAAATAAAAAAGCTGACTATTTATCTTATTAATTTCTCCATCAGATATCTCTATTTCTGTATCCGTAAGCCTCGCAGTTTCTATAATCTTGTCTTCGTATCCGGTAAGTGCCGCAAAAGGAGAAAACTGTGCTGCCCGGCTTAGTAATGACATAGGTGTCTTCGCCCTTGGATGAGCTATCTCTATTAGATTATCATATCTGTGTGCATCGTTCATCTTATCTAACCTTTATGACCTCCAACCTGACCGTTTCTTTCTATAGCAGTGGAGCCTTCCATAAAATTAGTTCCCTTTAATACTGCGTTTTTTCCGTACTTCTTTTGGATAGATATCATTGCCTTTTGAAGGTTCTTTTCCTGTCTGTCCTTTTCCTCCAGCTCTTTTTTCTCTTTTTCTAACTGTTTATAATCTGTGAAGAGATCCAGCTGTTCATAGCTTTCCTCCTGCTTCACATCTTTTTCTCGTATAACGTGATTGGCCGCTATGGAAAGTCTTCTTACATATAATTTTTTATCTACTATGCTATCGAAAAGTTCAAGAGCCTTATCTACTATTAAGAAGGTTGAGCTGCATTTTCTCCCAAGATTAATAGAACCATGAGCAGGCTTGGGAACCCTTCTTCCATAACGATCATCAACGCTCTCGCCTTTATATCCTGCATTATCTATATCATAACCTAATGTTATCACTATCTGATCAGTCACCAGTCCTTTGTCCACCAGATCTAAAACTAAAAGATCCGTCATCTCTCTGACTACTACTCTGGTTTTATCATAATCATATGGATGAGATAATACCTGCCCCGTGCTAAGGCTGTTATTATCGGGAACATAAGATTTTATCATATCTAGGGTAGTCGGCTCATATCCCCAGGCGTGATCAATAAGAAGCTCCGCGTTAACCCCAAAGGTTTTGTATAACAGCTCTTCATTAAAGAAAGCATCCTTATGCAGAGCTCGTCCATCGGCTCCAAGCTGTATTATCTCATTGGCGCTATCACTGGAATTTTCTCTATAGCTTATGGGCGGTAGTCCTATTGAACATCTGGCTATATCCCCCATAGTGTATATTTGCAAAGCTTTTAGACGTTTCTCTATTCCCTTTCCTACTCTCCAAAAGTCTGTAATAGGCTCATGAGCCCACATTTTTTCACGATAGGTACGTTCGTTCAGTTCTGCAATTCTTACCCCATTTGCATCAGGTTGTATATGTTTAGCCTCTATATCCATAGCGATTTTACAGAGATACATATTACTTCCCACTCCACCAGTGGCGGTAATGCCCGTAGTAGAAAATACTTCTCTTATCATGGTCTCGCAAAGCTCTCTGGCAGACATATTATACAGCTTTAGATATTCTGTTACATCTATAAAGCATTCATCGACAGAATATACATGCATATCCTCTGGAGATACATATTTCATATAAATATTAAATATCTCCGTACTCATATCCATATACCTTTTCATACGGGGTGTAGCTACAATATAGTCTATCTTTACAGAGGGATCTTTATTAATTATTCTGGCGTCATCAGATGAAGAAGAAAATTCTTTGCCATTAAGAGCAGCAAGTCGTGTGTTGTTAACCTCGCCTACTTTTTGCACCACTTCAAACAGTCTGGCTCTTCCCGGTATTCCATAGGCCTTTAG
>JAZUFJ010000097.1:0-4360 GCA_045640645.1 Lachnospiraceae bacterium | reverse complement strand
CTCTACATCAAGATTTTCGAATTTAGAAAGCATATTTTTAAAGCCCAGCTTTTTAACTATTTCATATGCCTCTTTTGTATATAGTGAAGATAGAATCATATCTTCATAATTTATTTCCACTGGAGCATTAATTTCGATAGTAGCCAGCTTTTTACTGAGTACAGC
The DNA here is from genome assembly GCA_045640645.1 of Lachnospiraceae bacterium. GTDB lineage: Bacteria > Bacillota > Clostridia > Lachnospirales > Lachnospiraceae > JAZUFJ01. The sequence continues at coordinate 4,195 of JAZUFJ010000097.1, read as the reverse complement.
CAGATCAAAATTATTGGTAAGAGTTTCTTTTATACTCTTTTTAGTAATATCCTCAATATGCTCCTTTAAGTTTTCTATATTACCGTATTGTTTTAGAAGCTCAGTCGCTGTCTTCTCTCCAATTTTAGGAACACCAGGTATATTATCAGAGGCATCCCCCATTAAAGCCTTAAGCTCTATAATTCCAAGAGGTGGCACACCATATTTATCTATAACCTCTTGTGTATGATAATCCTCTATTTCGGTCTTTCCGCCTTTTGTCTTAGGAATACGTATAAGAATATCGTCTGTAGCGATCTGCAAAAGATCCCTGTCACCCGAAACAAGAGTAACTAAAAGACCTTCCTTTTCGGAACGCTTTGCTAATGTACCTAACAGATCGTCAGCTTCATACCCCTCCATTTGTATGAGCGCTATGCCCATAGCAGAAAGAAGCTCCTTAAGCACAGGTATCTGCTCTCTAAGCTCCTCAGGCATAGGCTTTCTGGTACCTTTGTACGCCTCATACATTTTATGTCTAAAGGTAGGAGCCTTCAGGTCAAAAGCCACTGTAAGATAATCAGGCTTTTCTTCATCCAATATTTTAAAAAGGATATTTAAAAAACCAAAAATGGCATTAGTATGGAAGCCCTCAGAATTTGAGAGATCTGGAACTCCATAAAAGGCTCTGTTTACTATACTGTTTCCATCTATAAGTACTATTTTTTTCTTCATAATCTGCGTTCACACAATCCTATATCACTGCATTTACCACACGGTCAGATAAAGAGCGATTATCTGAATAGCAATACAAACCCCTGCGCTTACAAGACATACACGTCGTAAAATGGAAAACATCTCGTGGACATGAGCAATTCTTTTCATGGTAGCTATCTTCTCAGTCAGCTCCGCATCAAGGTCAAAAGCCCTTCCATCTTCAAGACGATCAAAAGCCTCTTTCAACAGATAGCTGGTTTCCATTTCTTCATAGCACACCGGACAATTCTGAACATGATATAAAAATTCCCTCAAATCATTGTCGGTCAATTCATCATTTAAAAATGGCTGTATATACTGTTCAATATCACTGCAGACCATACGTTACCTCTTTAAAGCTTAAACAAAGTACCAATAATACCTCTTCCAAGAGAAGCTCCAAGATTACCGCCAAGTTTCTTACCAAAGCTTCCACCTACGGAAGATCCCACTGCATTACCAAGCTCTCTGCCAAGAGTACCACCTACTGAAGTTGATACATTCTTAGCTGCATTTTTAACAGCGCTCTTCTTCTTTGCAGCTTCTCTTTCAGCCTCTTTTGCAGCCTTCTCTTCAGCCTTAAGTCTTGCCTTTTCTTCTGCTGCCTCAGCTCTTTCTTTTGCTCTCTGTTCTGCCAATGCAGCCTTTTCCTCTGCCTTCTTAGCTTCCAGCTCTTCTTTGGCTCTTTGTTTTTCAAGTGCAGCCTCTTCCTTCATTCTTTCTGCTGCTACTGCGTCCTCTATAGCTTTTCTCTGAAGGAATTCATATGCACTGTCTCTATCTATAGCTTCTTTATATTTTGTATACAAATAGCTTCCGTTTATCTTAGCTTCACGAGTGGCGTTATCTATAGGTCCCATCTGTGATCTAGGTGGTAAAATATTACATTTCTGTACTATTGTAGGAATACCGTTTTCATCTAATACTGATACTAAAGCTTCTCCTACTCCTAAATTAATTAGAGTATCATAAGTATTGAAATCAGGATTTTCCCTAAAAGACTGAGCAGCAATCTTTACACCCTTCTGTTCTGCCGGAGTATATGCATGAAGAGCATGCTGAATCTTTGTTCCAAGCTGTCCTAATACTCCATCAGGAATATCCTTAGGGCTCTGGGTAATAAAGTAAATACCAACACCCTTAGAACGAATAAGCTTTACAACCTGTTCAATCTTTTCCATAAGCTCTTTTGAAGCATTATCAAATAAAAGATGTGCTTCATCAAAGAAAAATACAATTCTTGGCTTATCCATATCTCCTACCTCTGGTAAGATCTCAAAAAGCTCTGACATCATCCAAAGAAGGAAGGTAGAATACATTGTTGGGAAGTTTATAAGCTTCTGGCAATCAAGAATATTTATAAAGCCCTTTCCTGTGCTCTCAAGCTGTAACCAGTCTCTGATATCAAGAGCCGGCTCGCCAAAGAACATATCTCCGCCCTCTTCCTCAAGAGCTATAACAGAACGAATAATAGTTCCCAAAGACTGCTTTGCTATATTTCCATAATTGAGGCTGTATTCCTTTGCGTTTTCGCTAACATATGTAAGCATTGATCTTAAATCTTTGGTATCAATAAGAAGAATACTTTCATCATCTGCGATTTTAAATACTACCTTTAAAATAGCTGTCTGGGTATCATTAAGTCCAAGAATACGAGCTAATAAAAGAGGTCCCATTTCTGAGATAGTAGTACGAAGTGGTAATCCCTTTTCTTCATAAATATCCCAATAGTTTACTGGATATGCCTGATAATCAAATCCCTCTGAAGCAAGACCAAACTTTTCTATTCTTGCCTGCATGTCTGCACTGTCTACTCCTCGTGAGCACATGCCTGCCAGATCGCCCTTTACGTCTGCTAAAAATACAGGAACACCACATTCGCTGAATGATTCCGCCATAACCTTAAGAGATATTGTCTTACCTGTGCCGGTAGCTCCAGCGATCATACCATGACGATTAGCCATTTTAGGATAAACAAAAACCTTTTCATCTCCTGCTTTTCCTATAAAAATCTTATTCTCGTTAAACATTTGTTAACCTCCTGTATTTATTTATATGAGCTTGAATATGCTTTTATTCTAGAAACTTCAACACCATTAAGACGTCCAACCAGATATGTTGAATTGCTCTTTGCTGAGCCTACAACCTCTGTAGTATAGGTTATACCACCTGTAGCAGCAGCGTTTCCATAAATAGCCACTGTAAGCACTCCGCCATTAGCACTGGCTGCAATATATATTGGATACTGCAAAGTATTAATGAACTGGTAATCATAGGTTCCATGAGATACTGTCGCATCAAGACCTGCCGGAAGATATCCAACCTTATGAGAATGATTATGTCTTTCAAAAGGAATAATACCTGCTCTTAGAACAGCATTGTTAAGAGTGGAGCTAACCTGGCAGATACCTCCGCCAATTGCTTTTACATATTTTCCACCGTCTATTACATTTCCATAGCCATAGCCGTTTTCAACTGTTCTTGGAAGAATAATAGCGTCAAATGAGACACCCTGACCTGGCTGCAAAATAAGACCATTTATACGGCTTGCCGCAGTTCTTACGTTCTGTGCTCTGTCTTCTCTTTCGTTATATTTTGTAGTACATTCTGAAAGCTTTGCATTAATACCTATTTCTCCTAAGTTCGGAGGCAATATTATAGACTTTGGAGCGCTTGGTACAGCTGGAACGGCTGCATTATCAGTCACATTACTTGCAACCGCAGCATTTCCATTCATTAACTGAATAGCATCTGCAAGCTTTTTCTGTGCCATGGCTTCCTGTGTATAAGCTCCTAAATCAATAGTAACGCTGGTTTTTCCAGCCTTTACAGCATCCTTCAATATCTTTGTAGGCTCTGTTGGATCTAATATTGTCGCTCCATTAGTAATGAAGTTTACATAATTACAGCAATCAGTAACCCACATAACTGAATCCGTATCAAGACCTGCCTTTATCTGCTCAGCCTCGATAGAATATATCTCTCTCGTATAATTTGTGCCATTGTGTGTCAAAACAACACTTATGAATGACTCTGCCTTAACCTCGCATCCAAGGCTTACCCCTAGAACAATCACAGCTAAAAACGCTGCAATAACCTTATTAATTATTTTCTTCATAATTCCTCCTGAATTTAGGGACCAAATTTTGCGCACAATCCCCCCATATTTTACCTTACAATCCTTTAAACTATATCATTTTCTATGTACTATTTCAATATCTATATACTATATATAGTATTATCGGTTAGTTTTCCTGTCTTGTTACCAGGGACGGTGCTTTTGCCATGGGGACGGGGCCTTTGGCCTGTGAATAATTCTTTAAATATTTCTTTAAATTACTGATTGCATAGGACGACTCCTTGCATGCGTTTTCCATCTTGCTCATGGTTCCGTCGCCTAGAATTTCAATCAGATTTGTGCAAAGCTTTGAAAATGTCCGGAACCGCCCTCCATTCGCCG
>JAZUFJ010000096.1:0-3896 GCA_045640645.1 Lachnospiraceae bacterium | reverse complement strand
TCTGCAGATCGTATCCGATATAGCCCTGACTCATAGCAGAGCACACACTCATAGGTGTGGCTGTCTGCTCATTCATAGCAGCATGAATCATACCCACCTGTGGTCCATTTGAATGTGTTATAACCACCTGGTAATCCTGTGCAATATAGTCAGCTACAGCTGCGGCTGTCTTCTTTATAGCCACCTGCTGCTCTGGCAAGGTTACGCCCAAAGCCTCATGTCCCAATGCAATAACTACGCGTTTCTTATCCATCACTATACCTCCTGAACAGACATTTCTTTCTTGTCCTGAATTCTTTTACATATAGTATAAACTATAATAGCATCTATCGTTCCTATGATCATTCCAGCCAAAACATCTGTTGGATAATGAACACATAAGTATATTCTTGAAAGGCCAAGTATAAACGAATAAATAATAGCTGCTATTCCTGGTTTCTTATAAAACTTATATATCACAACAGCTACAGCAAATGAGTTCACTGTATGACCAGACGGGAAGCTGTATTCAGACGGTTTTTTTATCAAAAGGTCAAAATCAGCCACTGTCCAAGGTCTTGGTCTATGCACTACATTTTTAATGATAAGATTTGCAAATATAAATGTAAACACAAGCGATATCAGCGCTGTGATACCACATTTTCTTGTCTTCTTAAAAAGGATTAACAAAAGACAAGTCACTATCATTATCAGTCCGCCATCACCTGAAAAGGTAATAGCCTTCATCAAGACATTCAGCACGGGATTATGAACGTTCTGAACGCCAAGCAAAAAATTCACTTCCACTACAACACTACCTTTATTTAAAACTTTATAACATGCTCCTGAGCCTTGGCACTTACTCTGGCTCCAGCATCTACAGATTCTGTTATGAACGTATTACCACCGATTACAGAACCCTCACCTATAATGGTATCGCCACCCAAAATAGAAGCTCCGGAATATATGGTTACATTGTCAAGAATAGTAGGGTGTCTCTTCTTATTCTTGAGATCCTGCCCGCCTCTGGTCGAAAGAGCACCTACGGTAACACCTTGGTATATCTTCACATGCTCACCTATTATAGATGTCTCGCCTACTACAATACCTGTTCCATGATCAATAAAGAAATACTTCCCAATAGTAGCTCCTGGATGAATATCTATCCCCGTTTCACCGTGAGCATACTCTGACATAATACGAGGCAAAATAGGTATGCCCAGCTTATACAGAATATGAGCCAATCTGTAAATCGTAATAGCCTTAAACCCAGGATAGGCAAATACTATTTCTTCCTTAGAGTACGCGGCTGGATCGCCCTCATAAAAGGCCTCAAGATCTGTAGCCAAATACTCCCTAACCGTAGGTATTTCTTCCAGAAAATCTAATGTAAGCTTATCTGCCTCCGCTTTAATGTCCTCATACGACTTATCGTCATAGCCCACTTTAAAGCTAAGCGCCAAACCTATCTGCTTAGACAGTCTAAGCATTACATCCTCTATCAAGGTCACCATTGTATGCTCCACATTTATCATTTTATATGAAGCATCCTTGTAGTATCCCGGCAATAGGATTCTCTGTAATTTTAAAGCAATATCTATAACAGCCTCAGTATTAGGCTGCTTAGACACATTCATCTTATCTATAGGACGACCCTGCTTATAATCGTCTAAAATTCCTTTTGTAATAATATCTAAACGCTCCATTTACATATCCAAAAAGCGCAGGCCTTCCCTTACCTCATCTGGAAGCACTCCGCCGTCCTTCACATATTTTCCCAAAACCATCTTAGTGCGAGAGGTCTCCGATGCATGCTTTATATTGTATTTATTTATAGCATTTTCATACATTGGATGCCCCGCAAGAGTATCACGTATACTCTTTACAAACGGCACATGCTTTGCGAACATTTCTCGCTCAGGTCTAAGAAGTCTTGCTGACCCCGCTGCCTCAAAATTAATCCAAAGCGCATATTCCTTCGCAAATGCTTCACGCATATTATTTCTGCTGTTCTTAAGAAGATTCTTTATCTTCTCCTTATGTTCAGCGCTTAGTTCTTTATTCTTCTTATAGAAGGTAAAGAAATCATAAAAGTCAGAAGTCAGACATGATGTACCGATATCATTCCATCTGGAACCCTGCTCTTTTCTACAGATTTCCCATCTGAAATTTCCACAGCAGGTCATCATCATCTTATCTAAATCGTCCAACGAGAACATAGGGAATACAAACCTGGCTGGTGTATCCGCTTTTATTCCGCCCGTCTCCTGCCACATCATAGCCCTGCTGCCGACACACGGAAGCAAAATCATATCCGGAACAATCCTTACTCTATAGCTTTCGCTTCTAACATTTGCCTCTATGTCAGTAAAGTATCTTTCTCTATAAAAGATACCAAAATCCACATTTTCTATTCTTGCCAATGCTTCACGTAGCTTGCTGACAGAAAACAGCATTCTACTCGGTTCTGCGCCGAAAAACTCCTTTGTCTGAACTGGGCAAAATCCACTCATTCTTCCGCTACAGGTTCTATTAGCTGATTTAAAGAAATTCTTGATTTCAAACTTTACCTTTTCAGTTCGATCTTCTAAAAGGTGCTTCACACGGTCTTCCGGAATATTTCCGTTCTTTCTCTCCTCTGTTATATATCCTCGATAATCCAGATCAAGCTCATTTCTGGAAGGCTCCCTCTCCCCTTTATATATGGCCATCAACCATGTATAAATAGTATAAACCTCACCAAACGATACTAATCTTATATTTTCTGTCATCTCAAAGAAGAAATCTGCTATCTCATCGCCCACAGCATCTATGTCCATAAAACCGAAATGCAAAAACATCTCGACCACAGGACTCAGCTCATGAGCCTTTATGGATTTAAAGAACGCTCTTTCATATAGCTCATAGAATACATCAGATGCCTTTTTTCTAATGCGTCTGGCATCATCTTCCTTGTCTTCCTTATCGACAAGATCTATATACTGTGCTATTGGCTGACGTAGCTCCTGTATATCTATATCATTATAGCCGGCAAATTCGCAAATGTGAGCAAAGCAATCATCGCTTTCCTCTTCCTCCTCTTCCTTCGCTCTTTCATACGCCTGGGTATCATCGTGAAAATTATGATTCACAAAGCTTCCCCATCTCGTAGACACAAGCTTAGCTGGATAATAGCTATTATCCTCGATAAACCTATGCACTTCCTCCACCAGAATATCTATCTGCTCCGGATTTATACGTCTCTGTGCAGCGTAAACCTTAAGATCATAAAGCATTTGCAAAAGATCCAGATATTTTTCACTTAAAACACAATTGGAAAAGGCTTCAAGATAATCATCCATGGTTTCACTATTGCTAATCGCTCTTGTGATAAAACCACAGCAGATACCTATGATTCCTATAACCACCTCTTCTCTTTTACCGTAAATAGCCTCTACCTCGCGGTTATCTACTTCGTTTAGAGAAACAATATAATTCATCTCCCAGTCCATAATCGGACTGTCAAGCACCAGCTCTTCCAGCGCATCCAAAAGTTCGCTAGTTTTTGGAAAAGCACCTATAGAAATACTGATTTCCCTATATCTATCAGCTGTACCTCTTACAAAGTCATATAATCTTTGGCATTCTTCGATTCTCCTTTTATAGTTTAAAAAGGTATCTCGACATTGCCTTAATATACCCTTGGCGAAACCGAAAATATACACTGGCTGTCCCTTGAACACTTGGGCAAAGTCCTCCACACCAGTATAGTAAACAGGTATAGCCATCACATCTTCCATGCAATTATAATCAGCATCATAATGTGTACGCATAGCATCAGAAAGACCTACTATTGTGCCAGGCGCAAGCAGCGTCTTTACACCATGACTCACCTGCACAACAGTTCCCCTGTATAATACATAGAGTCTGTTGACTTC
>JAZUFJ010000095.1:0-2230 GCA_045640645.1 Lachnospiraceae bacterium | reverse complement strand
TAACAGCTCTGTTTCCAAAGCATTTGGATGATCATAATTAACCTTTACGCGCTCTTCAAAAGGTACTCCGACCTGCTTTCGGTAATAGCTGTCATGATACAAAACTGCAATGTCATCACCGAACTCTGCCTTTAGTCTATTAGTAAAAGTAGATTTTCCAGATCCTGTTCCACCTGCAATTCCAATAATTGTAACATCCATTGAAACAACCCCCAAATAAATTTTTAATACTATTATACTATTCCGTTCTCATTTTCTTTAGTAAGAGCAATCCAACAACAAGTATAATAGGGAAAATAAGTCCCACACCAAGCCCGGCTCTGATATTATCCCCTGCGTTCTGTGTTACTCTTCCTACTATAGCAGGTCCAATACTACCGCCAAGATCTCCTGCCATAGCTAAAAGTGCAAACATAGCAGTTCCGCCTGTTGGCATTTTTTTAGATGAAATACTGATTGTACCAGGCCACATAATAGCTACAGAGAAACCACAGGCAATACATCCAATAAGACCAATCACAGGATTCATAGAAAGTGAAGCTAATAAATAGCATACTACACACAAAAGACCCGATCCCATCATAAACTTTGTAAGGTCCATTTTATCCCCATATTTTCCATATATAACACGACATATTCCCATTGCTACAGCAAAAAGGCAAGGACCGGCAAGATCACCTAAGGTTTTTGATAGCCCAAGAGCTGCCTCAGCATATGCAGATGCCCATTGTCCCATAGAAAGCTCTGAGGCTCCTGAACATACCATAAGGACAACAGCGATCCAGAATACAGGTGTTTTAAATAATCCACCAATACTCATTCCCTCTCCTTCATCTACCAAGTGTTCAATAGGACAGGTTGCAAAATTATATATATTAACTGTTGGAATAATTGCCCAGATAACCGCCATCCATTTCCAGCTGTCCATACCAAAAACAGCAAAGAATATTGTTGATACCATAATTGTACCGACAGAGCCCCAACAATAGAAAGAATGAAGGAGACTCATAGTAGCCTCTTTATTTTCGAATGGACAGGCCTCAACTATAGGACTGCATAGTACCTCTATAAGACCGCTGCCAATAGCATAAATAATTACACTTATAATTATTCCGGCAAACGGATTAGGAAGCATGTCAGGAAGGAACGCTAAGCCTACAAGACCTATTGCTGAGCAAACCTCAGACGCAACAATACTTGTTCTGTATCCTATCCTATCTACATATTTCGCACAGAATAAATCCACTAATAACTGTGTAAAAAAGAAACAGGTAGATATCAAAGCGATATTGCCTAATGAAATGCCATAATCATTATGAAATTTTAAAAATAAAAGTGGCGCAAAATTTGCTGATATAGCCTGCGTAATAAAGCCAAAATAGCAGGCAATCTTAGTCTTCTGATAATTTTTCATACTAATCTTCTTTTTGATATTTCTCCATATACTTTTCAAATTCTTCTTCAGGTAAAGGCTTAGAATAATAATATCCCTGAATCATATCTATACCAAGCTCGCCAAGAACCTCTGTCTGTTCCTTGTATTCTACCCCTTCTGAAACAGTTCTAAATCCAAGCTCTTTAGCAAGATTAATACAGGCTGCCAACACCTTAGATCTCTTTTCATCTCCAAACTGCTGCATAAATGACATATCCAGCTTAACAACATCAAGTGGCAGCATACTCAAAACATTAATAGATGAATAGCCTGAACCGAAATCATCAAGCTCTACCTCAAAGCCTATGCTTCTCATATCATTAAGCTTCTTTACAAGCTCTGTGGAATTATCTGTCATAAGTGTTTCTGTTATCTCAACATGCAAATCCCTTGGTGAAATACCATTCTTTTCTACCGGAGCTTTCATGTCAGCTACAACATCAACCTTGGACATTGTCAACTTTGAAACATTTACAGAAATAGGTACTGTATTAATACCCATATCATTCCATTTTCTAAGATTTTCACAGGTCCTTTCCCATACATATTTATCATTTTCTACGATGAAACCATTCTTTTCAAATAACGGAATAAAATCAGCAGGACTCATAAAACCATATTCCGGATGTATCCACCTAATCAAAGCCTCAGCACCTACCAGCTTTCCGGTTCTGGCCTCGTGTTTAGGCTGATAATATACTTTGAAATCACCATTTTTCATTGATGGATACATACTGTCTTCTATTCTACGTTTTTTATCAAGCGCCTCTATAAACCTGTCATCATAAGATGCCC
>JAZUFJ010000094.1:0-3843 GCA_045640645.1 Lachnospiraceae bacterium | reverse complement strand
CAACTTCAACGAGCTCCGTTCCAGGTATCTATAGAGTATCAACTGATGGAAGTAATCCTGAACTTATTATGGAGGGAATCTTTACAGATATAAATATCACCTCCACATATACTTACTTCCACAGCTTTGAGTCGACAGTTCCTATGTATTGCGTTCCAACCATAGGTGCTAATTACCCTTCAGAATTTACAGGGGCATCACAATTCAAGAAATAATGCTTTAACAGATTTACCAAGCACCGGATGTACTGTATTCGGTGCTATTTGATTTAATGGTTCTAATACAAAGCCTCTATTCTCCATATCAGGATGTGGAATAATCAAATCCTTCGAAAAAATAATCTCATTTTCGTACAAGAGAATATCTATATCCAAAGTTCTTGGTCCCCAATGAATCAATCGCTCTCTTCCACATTCCGCTTCGATTTCATGAATTCTATCAAGAAGAGCCTTAGGCGGCAAAAGGGTTTCAATCTTTATCGCTCCATTTAAAAAGTCATCCTGCTCTACACCACCATAGGGTTTAGTAATGATCATATCTGATACTGTCAAAACACGGATTTCTTCAGTTCTACTAAGCAATGCTATTGCTTTATCAATATATCCCTTTTTATCTCCTATATTTGATCCTATAGATAAATATGCAACGCTCCATCCCCTTGTTATGTCAACCGATACATTCTCAACTGGTAAGCCTATAGGAGCCTCTGGCTTTGATACTTCCACTTCAATTTTTCTAATAGCTGAAAAAGAAATCAATGCTTGCTTTGCTAAATATTCTGCCGCTGTCTCAATAAGATCAAATTTATTCTCTACAAACGCCTTATTAAAAAGCTTACAAACATCTGAATAGCTCACAGTATCTTCAAGGGCATCTGTTTGCCCCGCCACATATGCATCCAAATAAATTACTGCATTTATATAGAAATTCTGTCCTTTTTCCTTTTCTTCATCATGCACACCATGATATGCATATATATGAAGATTCTTTATCTTAATTTTATCCATATATACAATCCAACTACAATCTATTCCCTTTTCGTATTTATGTAATAACACAAATTTGAAAAAAGAATGTATTTATATACCGCTATATTATGCTTCTATGTCACGAATAGCCTCAGCCATTTTTATTGCCCGTACGTTTTCTTTAACATCATGAACTCTAACAAAATTTATGTTATTCATAACAGCTATAACCGAGGTTGCAATAGTTCCCTCAAGCCTTTCATCTACAGGTAAATTAAGAGTATTTCCAATTACACTTTTTCTGCTACTTCCAAGCAACACCGGATATCCAAGTTCATTAAAAATAGCAAGCTTATTAATCACCATTAAGTTCTCTTCCGTATTCTTAGCAAAGCCAACTCCCGGATCAATCATAATTCTGTTGGGATTGATTCCATTTTGTGTCGCAATATCTATACAGCCTTTAAGGTCTTCGCAAACTTCTGTCAAAAAGTCATTATATACAGCCTCTGTACGATTATGCATAAGACATACAGCCACATCCCTCTCAGAGACTACCTTGACCATTTCAGCGTCATATTTAAAGCCCCAAATATCATTTATTAATAATGCTCCTGCCTCAATACCTGCTCGTGCAACTCTGCTCTTATATGTGTCCAATGATATAGGGATATCTATTTCTCTTGAAACCGCCTCAATAATAGGCACAACACGCTCTATCTCTTCTTCATCAGATATTTTTGTATATCCAGGCCTTGTTGATTCCCCACCTATATCAATAATGGCAGCCCCATCCTCAGCCATTTGAACTGCGTGTTTAACTGCCATGTCTAAAGTATTATGTTGTCCACCAACAGAAAAAGAATCTGGTGTAACATTAAGTATTCCCATTACATACGTATGAGATGCATCATATTCAACATTTCCAATTCTCATAATAAAAATATATTAATCCTTCTATAACCATCCTCAGATACTTATCATCTTCATAAATCTATCTTCTAAATCATAATTATTTATGAATTCACCTCGTCTTGCTATTGTTGTGGTCAACGTACCACCCTTTTTAACGCCTCTCATACTCATACACATATGTTCAGCTTTAAGAACTACAATAACACTCTCACATCCAAGGTTCTGAACCAAAGCGTCTGCAACTTGTCCTGTCAACTGCTCCTGTATCTGTGGCCTTTTGGAGTATACGTCTACCGTTCTTGCCAATTTACTAAGGCCTGCAACTTTACCATTTGGAATATATCCAATATATGCTTTACCCCAAAATGGCAAAAGATGATGTTCGCACATGGAATAAAAAGGGATATCACTCTCAACAACGAGCTCAGCACCATCAGAGGTAAAGGTTTTGCTCAAAATATCGTTTGCATCAGCATTTATTCCGGCAAAAATCTCATTGCACATACGAGCAATTCGATCAGGAGTTTCAATCAAACCCTCTCTATCCGGATTTTCACCTATACCCTCGAGAAAGAGTTTTACCGATTCTTTTATCTTAGCTTCATCTATCATATTCTTGTTTCCTTTTTACGTAATAACATACCCTTACTTTCTACCTGTTTCTTTAGCTCTCCAAGGTATGATAAAGATCCAAAAGCTATTATCACGGAGTCCCCATCCGCTATCAAGGAAGCAATCTCTAACGCTTCCGCAATAGATCCTGCTGCCGTTACCATTTGGTGGTATTTATTCATAGCTATTGCCAAATCATTAGCACTTAAGGCTCGTGGATTATTTGGTGGTGTAACTGTAATTACATGTGCTGCATGAGGTGCCATTATTTTACATATCTGCTCATAATCCTTATCAGCTAAAACACCCATAATATATACTATTTTCCCAGCTTCCTCTTCGTTGTGATAATAGTAATCTATCGAGTCTGATAGCTGTTTAGCCGCATCCTCATTATGCGCACCGTCAATAATAAACGTTGGCTTTTTGGCTATAAGCTCAAATCTTCCTGGCCAGGTGGTTCCCATAAGTCCTTTGTGTATTGCCTCATCATCAATCTTTATATGTTCTTTTTTTAAGGCCTCCACACAAGCTATAGCTATTGCTGCATTCTTTATTTGATATGTTCCAACAAGCGTAATCTTGATATTTTTGTGCTTACCTATATCAAATGAGGACGCTTTTAATCCATACTTAACATTTTTTAGCTCACTTTGACCTATTATTGTTAGATCCGCTTTTTCAAGTGAACACTTTGCTTTAATGACAGAAATCACATTGGGGTTTTGCTCAAAAGTAACTACATGTCCCTTAGATTTAATAATGCCAGCCTTCTGTCTTGCAATCGCTTCAATATTCTTTCCAAGAAAAGCCATATGATCCATGCTTATAGAAGTAAGTACACTTACAAGTGGTGTTCCTATAACATTTGTAGAATCTAATTCACCACCCATTCCACATTCCAGTACTACTATCTCACAGCCTGCTTCCAAAAAGATCATGAAACAAAGTGCAGTTTCTACCTCAAATAAAGTAGGTTCTCCACAAGGCATTGTTTTCATTGTATCTGCACAGTTTTTTACTATTTCTAAATTTCTACACAAAAGAGCCTGCGAAACATTACGCCCATTAATCTTGTATCTCTCACGATATTCAAATACAGCTGGCGATGTAAAGCAACCTGTTTTTATTCCTGCCGCAATCAATATATTTGAAATATAGGCGCATGTTGACCCTTTACCATTGGTCCCAGCAACATGAATAAATTTAAGTTTTTTCTCAGGATTGTCTAACAAATCGCATAAAATCCTGATTCTCTCAAGTCCTGGTTTTGAGCCAAGTGTAGCAATCTGCTCTATGTAATTTTGAGCTTCCCGAATATTCATAATCCTTATTTTAGTAATCCAAC
>JAZUFJ010000093.1:0-3810 GCA_045640645.1 Lachnospiraceae bacterium | reverse complement strand
ACAGAGCTGGTTACTGCCTGTTCTTATCCTGTAGATGCTACTCCACCTGATCCGCTTGAACGTGTGATTATCTCTGAACCACTACCTTTAGGAGTAAAGGCAGTTGATGGTCTTATGACCATTGGCAAAGGACAACGTATTGGTATTTTTGCCGGCTCCGGAGTAGGAAAGAGTACACTTCTTGGTATGTTCGCCAGAAATACCAGAGCTGATATAAATGTTATAGCTCTTATAGGAGAACGTGGCAGGGAGGTTAGAGAGTTTATAGAAAGAGACCTTGGCGAGGAAGGTATGCAGAGGTCTGTTTTGGTGGTGGCAGCCTCAGATAAGCCGGCGCTTATTAGAAAAAAAGCTGCTATGACAGCGACAGCGATAGCGGAATATTTCAGGGATCAGGGTAAAGATGTTCTGCTAATGATGGATTCCCTTACCCGTTTTTCCATGGCGCAGAGGGAAATTGGTCTCGCCAGCGGAGAACCTCCGGTAACAAGAGGATATCCGCCAAGTGTTTATGCAGAAATGCCAAAGCTTTTGGAAAGAGCGGGCTGTGGCTCTGTTGGATCTATAACAGGATTATATACGGTATTGGTAGATGGTGATGATTTTAATGAGCCTATTACTGACACTGCCAGATCTATACTTGATGGTCACATTATGTTAAACAGAAAGCTCGGTCACAAGAATCATTATCCGGCTATAGATGTTTTACAGAGTATATCAAGATGTATGAGCCAGGTGGCAACAAAGGATCACAAGGCACTTGCCGGAAAATTGAAAAATGTTTTGGCTACATATACTGAGGCCGAGGATCTTATAAATATTGGAGCATATAAAGCAGGGGCTAACCCTAATATTGATTATGCTATACAGAAGATTGATCAGGTTAACGAATTCTTAAGACAGGATGTAGATTCGAAATTTTCCTTTGAAGATGAGCTTAATCTTCTTGGGGCGATATTTGAAGCTGGTTAACCGGTATAGGAGCTCTTTTAATGGCTAGATTTTTATATAGAATGCAAAACATTCTTGATATTAAGCTTAAACTTGAAGTGCAATCAAAGAATGAATTTGCTTTGGCTAATGCCAGATTGCTTGAAGAGGAAAATAAGCTTGCAGAGATGGAAAACAGGAAGGATGCCTATGAAAGGGAACTTTGCGAGGTTTATTCTTCGGTTATAGATATTAACAAGGTCAGAGAGCTTCAGGAAGCGATAGAATCTATGAAATATATCATAGAGGACCAGAATTTAAAGGTTAAGCATGCTGAAAAGCAGGTAGATATAGCCAGGGAAGATTTAGCTGAAAAGGTTAAGGAACGTAAAACGCATGAAAGGCTTAAGGAAAGACAGTTTGAGCAGTTTATGCAGGAAGAGGCAGCTAGAGAAAGCAAAGAAATAGATGAGCTGGTTAGCTATAGATTTGGTCAGGCAGATGAGGGTAATCAGTAGATATAAAGGATAAATTGTATGGCAGCAGACGAAAATACAGAAGAAAAGAAGAAAAAGAAAAAAGAAAAAGGTAATTTCGAAGCTTTGGCAACCGATTCAGGAGCTATGTATGTTGATGGTGATACTGAAGAGGGTGGTGGCCTCGCTGTAGTTATTGTTGTTTTCTTTATTGTTGTGATTTGGCTTGCTATTCTTGCTCTTTTGATAAAGCTGGATATAGGTGGCTTTGGCTCAAATGTGCTTTATTCAGTTTTAAAGGATGTTCCTGTTGTAAACAAGATACTTCCGGATGATGCGGGAAGAAATGATGCAGCTAACATAAATGATTACGCAACTATAGCGGATGCAGTAGCAGAAATAAACAGGTTGCAGGCAAAGGTAGAGGCTTTAGAAAAGGCGCAGAACGATACTACCGCTTCTCCTTCTGAGGAAATGAAGAAGGAGATCGAGACCTATAAAGAAGAGATACGAAGACTTCAGACCTTTGAAAATTCTCAAATTGATTTCCAAAAGGTAAAGACGGAATTTTACGAAGAGGTTGTATTCTCCAATGAGGCTCCAAGTATTGAAGAATATAAGAAGTATTATGAGTCTATAGATCCGGAAAATGCAGAATATATTTACAGACAGGTAATACTGCAGTTAGAAGAAGAAAAACAGCTAAAGGAATATATAAAGACATATTCTGAGATGAAGCCTAAACAGGCGGCAGCTATACTTGAAACCATGACAGCAGATCTTGATCTTGTAGCAAAGATCCTTAAGGGTATGGAACCGGCTAACAGGGCTAAGGTTTTAGGACTTATGGACCGTGGTGTGGCAGCAAATATTACAAAAATTCTTGATCCGGATTGATGGGCTAAACGCTAAAATATAAAAGTGTATTTTTTAGTTAAGATTTTTTCGGTTTATGCCGATAAAATAAATATCTCGTAAGAGATACGTTCTTTGAAAAATGAAGAGAGGAGGAACTTTGAATGACAAGTGCACCAATTGCTCCTATTAGTAATTACTTTACAGCAGGAGCGGGTAAAAGTGCAGAGATGGCAGCTACAAAGACATCTGATGTCTCATTTGCAAAGGCTATGGAGAATACGGCAGGAAAGTCCGGAGCTATCAATAGTACCGATGCAAAGAATAAGCCTGATACAAAGACTGTTGAAGATATGGGCAGGAAAGTCCCAGAGAAAAACAGAGATAACATCAGACAGAATCTCAGAGAAGGTAGCGATGAAAAGGCCGTTAAAGCACAGGACGAGAGCAACGAAAAGGTTGCAGAGTCAGTAGAAGGTAAAGCAGAGGATGTCAGGAATTCTATTAAAGAAAAGCTTGGCGTTAGTGACGAGCAGATTGATCAGGCCATGGAAGTGCTGGGAATCAGTATGCAGGATTTACTAAATTCCGACAGTGTAAAGAATCTTATGCTGGAGCTTACCGAAACAAATGAAATTTCACTTTTGACAGACGAGAATCTTTATAGCGACATAAAGGAAATTATGCAGCTTTCAGATCAGTCAGTAGAAGAGATAACAGAGGAATTTGACCTAAGCAGGGAAGAGTTCAATCAGATTCTTAGTGAAATGGAAAAGATGCCTGAGGAGACTGAAAAGCTTACTTCAGAAAATGTATTGCCAGATGAAACTGGTTTAGAGGTGGCAAAGGATACTGTTATAGCTGAAAAAAATGGAAACGATGTGGACACTGAGAAAAATGCTTCTGATATAACTGATAATAAAATATCAGATGGGAACATAAATGAGAATGTGGCAGAAGCTAAGAGAGCAGAGGAAACAGATAAGCTATCAGATGAAAAGGGCGTCAAAATAGAGGTTAACAGAAATACAGAACCTCAGGAGAGATCAGTAGCGAACGAGACAAAGACTGAAACAATAGCAGCTTCAAAAGTTCAGAATACTGAAAACGAGACAAAGTCAGATAATGACGGTGGTGAACAGCAGGAACCTGGAAATGGGTTATTTAACCAGACTGTTCAGACAACTACTACAGTAGATGGAAATGGAAACGTAGTAGAGACCAATCAGGTTTTCACAACTAATATTAGAGGTGAGGAACTGATGAGACAGGTGACAGAGTATATCAAAGTAAATATTAACGCGGATACAACTTCCATGGAAATGCAATTACATCCAGCAAGTCTTGGAACAGTTAATATGCAGCTTCAGAGCCAGAACGGTGTGGTAACAGCACATCTTTATGTACAGGATGAAGCGGTAAAGGCAGCTTTAGAGACACAGCTTATGGATTTGCAGGAAACCTTTAATGAACAGGGACATAAGGTTGAGGCAGTGGAAGTATCAGTTGCAAATTATGATCTTGACCGAGGACCTAGTGAGGATCGGGG
>JAZUFJ010000092.1:0-6664 GCA_045640645.1 Lachnospiraceae bacterium | reverse complement strand
TAAAGGTTTTAAAAATTAAAATCAAAAGTCATTACAAAGTTTCACCAAACAACTGAATATCGGGAAATTGAACTACGCGTTCATTTAAACAGGGAGCGTAATGTATTACTCTATGCCATAGAGTCTATTAAACGCTGCTTTGTGTGCACCTTGACAACTGAATATTAAATATTCCTCACTGGGAAAAGCCGACAGGCTGTCCATATCTGCAAAGAGCAACAATAGCCACAGGTAACTAATATCAAGCTTACTTTGAAAGGAGAAACGTATGAAAAATACTACTATCTATCAAATGAGGTCACTTGCTGAATTAATTCCATTAGGAGGTTTTATCGAAAGCGCTGCAAAAGACAAGATTAAGTCTATGTGGGCATATGAAATTCGTACGATAGCAGAAAAAGTAACTAATAAGAGAATGCCAGACAAAGCAATTATAGAAGCTGGAAACAAAGCAGCTGAGAAAGCTGTTTTAAAATGGAAGGGCACAGAAAAAGCGGATATATATACACAAATCAACACGAGAGTAACAGATGCTATAACTGCTAAGTCCAAGGAAATAGAATATGAAAAAGAAAGAGCAGCAAAAACAATTCTGGAAGAAGAGCTGGTAAGGAAAAAGCATACTACATTTTAACCCAAAATAAAAAGTATCTATTAATCAGTAGCATATTAAAGGGGGATAAACGATATGAGTTTCAATATAACCGTTAAATCAGCAAATGGAATATCTTTAGTACCTATCGAATCAAACGCTTTTGAAAGCAGAACAATTTATGTTGAGGATGAAATCAACGAAGCATGCGCCAGTAACTTTATCAAGCAGATAATAGAGCTTAATCGCAGAAACATAAACGAACCTATAAAGGTTCTAATAACCAGTGGTGGTGGCAGCATTATTCATGGACTAGCAATGTACGATGCAATGCTTAGCTCAAAAGCAGAAATAGAGACCTACTGTATAGGAACAGCCTACAGTATGGCTGCGGTAATATTTGCAGCTGGAACAAGAAGATATATCCTTGAACATTCAAAGGTAATGCTTCACGAGCCACTGGTTAGTCAGGGGGCCGGAGGAAACGCTTCTTCTGTGAAATCAATGTCAGATACCCTGCAGGAAACCAAGAACCAGCTTAATGCGATACTGTGTAAGCATACTAAGCGTACAAAGAAGCAGATGGACAAAGCGACAGCTTATGACCATTATTTCACGGCGAAAGAAGCCATAGAATTCGGTCTCGCAGATGAAATAGTGGGTATAGACAGAATTTTGTAAAGCGATAATGCTGCCAGGATTAACCAGACAAAAAATGATTTGAATATCAATAGTAAATAATTTGCACAATCAAGTATTAATAAACAGACACCATGGAGGGACGAAATATGAACAGAAACAGAACATGTTTAGCAGATGGTTATGTATTTCCAACAGAACAGAGCATTACAGGAATCAATGCAAATGAAATAGTTGTAGGGCCTACCCGAAGTGGAAAAACAATGAGCGTTGTTGAGCCGAAACTACTTCATACCTATGATTCCAGTATGATAGTATCGGTAACCAAAAGAAGTCTTGTAGAAAAGTATACCCCTGTATTTGAGTCCAGAGGATATGAAGTCTGGGATCTGAACCTTGCAGATCCTGAAAATGGAAATGTAGCCTACGACCCACTAGACTTTGTGGAAACAGACCAGGATATTATTAATTTTGGTTATATTCTGGTGGGAACCGCTATGGGAAAACAGGAAAATGGAAATAGTGACCCATATTGGAACGAAAGCGCTGCATCCTGTCTTTCAGCTATAGCTTATCTTGCCAAGCTAAACGCGGAAGAAGCCGGCAGGCATTTATGCTTTAACGATTTCTATACACTCTATACAGCTACAACTTTAAGCTCGGAAGAATCCTCTGCTGCTACCAGCATAGATTTCCTCTTTGATGTTATTGATGAGAAGTATCCAGGAAATATGGGCAGCAGACAGTGGAGAACCTTAAGAGGAAACGCTCAGAGAACGGCCTCCTGTATATATTCAATTATGAATTGCGCAGTAGATAAGCTTATGAACGAGAGCGTACTTAGGATGATGAAAGGTGAGAGAAGGGTATCTTTTAAAACACTGTCATCAAAAAAGGTGATTCTCTTTCTCACTACCTCTCCTGTTAACAAGTCTATGCAAAAGCTTTCAACTATGTTCTATACGGATGCTTTCAGGATTCTTTTCGAATATGCTGAAAGCCTTAAGAGCAAGGAATTGCCTGTACCTGTACATATTATCTATGATGACTTTGCAACAGGCTCGGTTGTACCTGATTTCCATGAATATCTTTCGATATTCTGTGCAAAAAGAATGAGCGTAACTCTTCTCCTTCAAAGTGAAAGCCAGTTAGCAGAGATGTATGGAAAGATGCAGGCTACTACAATCATTAACAACTGTGATACATACCTTTACATGGGCGGTATGGATGATATCACCTGTCAAAACATTTCAAGGCGAAGAAATATTCCAGTTGAAGACGTGTACTCCATGCCTCTTGAACAGGTAATGTTGTTCAGAAGAGGTTCAAAACCAGTGCAGGCAAAGCGTTATCAGACTCTTGACGACCCAATGTATAAAATGGTGATGGAAATATAATGATAATAAATGTTAAAATGACGAAAATGCGGTGAATAACATGAGATACTAGAAAAACTGAATAGACAGATATTGAGCCTGTTCTATTTATATGAGCAGAAAACAAAACAGATTGCTAATATTGAAGAATATATATAGCAAGAATTTATGGTGAGATAACATGATAATAATGTTAAAATCAATCTTAGTAGATATTCATGGGAGTATATATTAAAAAATACAGTTTGATTATGTATTTCTTCGATAATCCTGTGGTGAAATTAATAAAAAAGGAAAGAGGTAGATTATGAACAATTTTACATTTTATGCTCCAACATATTTTGCTTTTGGTAAAGGTGAAGAGGAAAACGTTGGAAAATTAGTTGAAAGATTCGGTGGAAGCAAGGTTCTTATTCATTACGGCGGTGGCTCTGTAGTGAGAAGCGGTCTCCTTGACAGAGTAAAGAAATCTTTAGATGCTTCCAGCATTAAATATGTTGAGCTTGGTGGAGTAATGCCTAATCCAAGAAGTGGACTAGTATATGAAGGTATTGATCTTTGTAGAAAAGAAGGCGTTGACTTTATCCTTGCAGTAGGTGGTGGAAGCACAATCGACTCTGCAAAGGCTATTGCAGCTGGTACAGTTTATGATGGAGATTTCTGGGATTTCTATCAGGGAAAGCCAGTTGATAAGGCTCTTCCAATCGGTACTGTACTTACTATCGCGGCAGCAGGTTCAGAAGGCTCACCAGATTCAGTTATCACTAATGAAAATGGTATGATAAAGCGTGGAGCAAGTGGAGAAGGCTACAGACCAAAGTTCTCAGTTTTGAATCCTGAGCTTACACAGACTCTTTCAGCTTATCAGACAGCCTGCGGTATTACAGATATTATCGCTCACTTATATGAAAGATATCTTACAAATACAAAGGATGTAGAATGTACAGACCGTCTTATTGAGTCTCTTATCCTTACTATGAAGACAGAAGCTCCAAAGGTTATGGCTAATCTTAACGATTATGAGGCAAGAGCTAATATTATGTGGGCTGGAATGGTAGCTCATAATAATATAGTAGGTGTAGGCCGTTCTCAGGACTGGACAAGCCATGATGTAGAGCATGAGCTTTCTGCATTATATGATTGTGCTCACGGAGCAGGTCTTGCAGTAGCTATGCCTGCAGTATTTACATATAACATGAAGCATGATGTTATGAGATTTGCTCAGATAGCGGTTAGAGTATGGGGATGTCAGATGGATTTCAATAATCCTGAGCGTACAGCAAAGGAAGGTATTGAGGCTTTAAGAAGCTTCCTTATCTCTATCGGTATGCCTAAGAACTTTGAAGAGCTTGGAGCAAAGGAAGAGGATATCGAAAAGCTTGCTCATACATGCTGTTACGGAAATGGCAATACAAGCGGAAAGATGGGAGGCTTTGTTACTCTTGAACAGAAGGATGTAGAAGCTATCTACAGACTGATGTTATAATTTCAATTAGTTAAAATGAGCTATATAGCACGGAGTATTCCGTGCTATAATAATGTATAAATTTTGATTATTACAAAGATAATGGAATGAAAGAAGGATTCAAAAATGTTTTATTACGTTGATTGTAATGCTAAGCCAAATGGAGATGGAAGCTTAGAAAAGCCTTTTAGAAAGATCTCCCAGGCAGCTCTTATAGCTATGCCAGGAGATGAGGTTATTGTTAAAGATGGAGTTTATCATGAAGAAGTAAGCCCAAAGTTCGCCGGAACAGAGAAGAAGCCTATTGTTTATCGTAGCGAAAATTCCAGAGGAGCAGTTATCACTGGTGCGGAATCAGTTAAAAACTGGGAAAAGTATGAAGGTGATGTCTGGATGGTAAAGATATCAAACGATTATTTCACCACTTATAATCCTTATACAACTATTGTATTTGGCGACTGGCTTAATCAGGGTACACCGGTTCACACTGGAGAAGTATACTTAAATGATAAGTCCTTATATGAAGTAGATACATTAGAAAAGGTAATTAATCCGGAATATAATGACAGCTCGTGGGATATGGAATATACAAAGCATACCTGGTATACCTGCCAGGATGATGACGAGGACGCTACTATTATCTATGCTAACTTCCAGGGTAAAAACCCTAACGAAGAAACTGTAGAGATAAATGTGAGACCACATTGCTTCTATCCAGAGGCAGAGCATGTTAACTATATTACCCTCAGCGGATTCGTAGTAACAAAAGCCGCTACAAACTGGGCTCCTCCAACAGCTCTTCAGGATGGTATGATAGGTCCACACTGGTCAAAGGGCTGGGTAATCGAGGATTGTGAGATCTACCATTCAAAATGCTCTGGTATTTCTCTTGGAAAATACAGACAGCAAAATAATGATAATAAGTGGTCACACTATAAATATAAGGATGGAGCACAGACTCAGAGAGATTGCTCATTTATAGCACAGCTGGATGGCTGGAGCAAGGAAACTATTGGATCACATACTGTTAGAAACTGTGATATTCATGATTGCGGCCAGACAGGTATCGTTGGTAATTTAGGCTGTGTATTCTCTGTTATAGAGAACAATCACATCCATCATATTAATAATAAGAGAAACCTTGCCGGCGCAGAGATTGGCGGAATAAAGTTCCATGCAGCTATAGATGTTATCATTAGGAACAATCACTTCCATGATTGCGTCAGAGGAATATGGCTCGACTGGCAGACACAGGGAACCAGAGTATCAAATAATCTTTTCCATGATAACTGTATGCCAAAGGATTATCTCCTTCAGGAGAAAAATAAAGATGGACTAGGTTTGGGCGAGGATATCTTTATCGAGATAGCTCATGGTCCATGTCTTGTAGATAACAATATTTTCTTGTCAGAGAGAGCAGTAAAGCTTCCTACACAGGGCGTTGCATTTGTTCATAACTTATTCTATGGATCTATATCAGCGGTTGGAAGGGGAGTAAAGAATGGTACAGTTAAGTATGATTCTACAAGATATACTCCTATACATATGCCTCACCGTACAGAGATTACCGGTGTAATGTCTATACTTCATGGAGATATGCGTTTTTATAATAATGTCTTTGTACAGCCTAAGGTACGTCAGGGCTTAATAGATATCTGTGAGCCAGACCGCGATAATGAATGGGATGATGGAAACCTTGTAGCTGGTACTCTTACATTCAGCGGATATATGAAGGAAGATGAATGGAAAGCTCATTTTGATGGATATTGCGGAGAGGGAGCTGACCAGACAAGAGACAGATATTATATGCCACTTCCGGTATGGACAGGAGGAAATGTATTCTTTAACGGTGCAAAGCCATGTGATATCGAAGAGGACTATACAGTAGATACAGAGCATGAGATCACGGTAGAGCTTAAGGTAGAGGATGGAAAATATAAAGTAGTAACCAATATGGCAGAATATTTGCCAAAGGGAAATATTATTACATCAGATACGTTAGGTATGGCTTTTGAACCAGAAGAGCGTTTTGAGACTCCGGATGGAGAGGATATCATTTTTGATACTAATTTCTATGGTGAAAAGAGAGACGAAAAGCCTGTTCCAGGACCATTCTAAATTAAATAATTACCAGGAACCTTATTGAATGTAAAGTTCAGTAAGGTTCCTTTTTTTATGACACAAGTGTGAGATATTCAGGAATATAGAAAAATCAGTAACAGAGACAAGTTAATGGAAAAAATATCTGATTATATATTGAAAATTAGGGTATAATGTATAAGCACGCGATGGTTATGTATGGTTGTAAGAAAAATCGTGTGAGAAAGAAAAACTATAAATTAATAGCAAATAGCATATTCCGAGGGTAGCAAATGGATTACATTAAATTTTTAGAACAATCAGGAAAGAAAATAATAATCGCAGACAGGGTCAGCGTGGGAAATGCTCTAAGGCGCAGAGCTAATATAAAAGAAGGAATTTTCACGGTTAATGCCGTAACAAAATCTGTATATGATATAGCGAAAGAGCTTGTGGAGAACCATCTGGCCATATTGGGCGAATATGATGGAACAGGCGAGATAGATAGTGAAA
>JAZUFJ010000091.1:0-6433 GCA_045640645.1 Lachnospiraceae bacterium | reverse complement strand
TACCTGTTCATATGGTAGAAACTATTAATAAGCTTATCAGGGTAAGCAGACAGTTGTTACAGGAGCTGGGACGTGAACCTACCCCGGAAGAAATCGCTGAGGAGATGAACCTTCCTGTAGAAAGAGTAAGAGAAATTCTTAAGATATCACAGGAGCCTGTTTCTCTTGAGACTCCTATTGGTGAAGAGGAAGATAGTCATTTAGGTGATTTCATACAGGATGATAATGTACCTGTACCAGCAGATGCTGCTGCGTTTACTCTTCTTAAGGAACAGTTGGTTGAGGTACTTAGTACACTCACAGAACGTGAGCAGAGAGTACTTAGGTTAAGATTTGGTTTAGATGATGGAAAGGCACGTACTCTTGAAGAGGTAGGAAGAGAATTTAACGTTACTCGTGAACGTATCCGTCAGATAGAGGCAAAGGCTCTTCGTAAGCTTAGACATCCAAGCCGTTCAAAGAAGCTTAAGGATTATTTGGATTAATATGAAAAATATATCTAACAGACTAAATAAGCTGGCCGCACTGGTAGACAGGACAGAGAAACTGGTAGATGTGGGTTGCGATCATGGTTATTTATGTATTATGTTAACTGAAAATATGATTGTTGACCATTGTATCGCAGCGGACATTAACCAGGGACCGTTAAAAAAGGCCCAGGAGAATATTGGTTTAGCCGGACTATCAGATAAAATAGAAACAAGATTGTCTGACGGTTTACATAAAATCAAACCAGATGAAGCGGATACCATTGTAATAGCCGGTATGGGCGGTTTGCTTATGAAGAAGATTCTGACTGAAGGAAGAGAGGTCTGTGATAAGGCAAAGACCTTTATTCTTCAGCCGCAATCAGATATAGGTTTGTTTCGACACTTTATATATGAATATGGTCTTGAAATTGTAGCCGAGGATTTTGTTATAGAAGGTGGAAAATATTATCCTATGATAAAAGCGGTTCATGGAGATTATGTGGATAGCCAGAAAAAGGTTGACATAATTTCTGAAAAGCTGATGGATAATTTGAAACCGCTGATAGATATGGAAATTTTTGACGAGATTAGTGGCGATGAGAAGAAAAAGGAAGTACTTTTCAGATACGGACCATATCTTATTCTTAATCGTAATGAGAACCTCAAAATCTTTCTTGAGGAGGAAAACAGAGTATTAAATGAGATTATGAATACTCTTGAACAGGGAGAGATGACAGAGGCTAAAAAGATTAAAATCGACTCACTGCAGTATGATATTGCGCTGAACGAGATAGGCAGGTGTTTTTATGAAGGTAATAATTGGGGAAGAAATCAGAGAATATGAAAAAGGCACTTCATATGAAGAAATAGCAAATGATTTTAAGGATAAATATGATTCTACAATAGGCCTTGTGAAGGTGGACGGTAACCTGACAGAGCTGTTCAGAAAGCTTAGACGCGATGGAGCCATATTAGAGTTTCTTACATTAAAGAGCAATGAAGGTTTTGAGGCATATAGAAGAAGCTGTTCATTTTTATTTGTAAAGGCTGCTAAGGATGTTTTGGGTGACAGCGTTAGCAAAGTCAAAATAGAGCTTTCTTTGAGCAAGGGTTTCTTCTGCCGTTTTATGGGCGATGTCAGCATCGATAATGAAATTGTAAAGAAAATCGATGCAAGAATGAAAGAGATTATCGCTGAAGATCTGCCTATTACAAAGCAGTCTTTCAGAGTACGTGAGGCTTTGGAAATATTCAAGGGCCAGGGTATGGAGGATAAGGGTAAGCTCTTTAAGTATAGAAGGGCATCAACCGTTAACCTATATCTTCTTGATGGATATTATGATTATTTTTATGGATATATGTTGCCTTCAACAGGATATCTTGATAAATATGAGCTGTATCTGTATGATGATGGTATTTGTTTACAGCTTCCTACGAAGGATAATCCAAATGAGGTACCAGAATTTAAGCCTCAGAATGGTATGTATAAGACCATGATGGAATCTATAAAATGGGGAGAATATTATGGTATTGATACAGTTGGAGCTTTAAACGATTGTATCTGTAACGGTCAATGGCAGGATCTTGTGCTGGTACAGGAAGCATATATGGAAAGTAGAATTTCTAAGATCGCTGCTGATATAGTTTCAAGACCAGGTGTTAAGTTTATCATGATAGCTGGTCCATCGTCATCAGGAAAGACTACATTTTCCCACAGGCTGTCTATACAGCTTAGAGCACATGGCATGGTACCTCATCCGATAGCTTTGGATGATTATTATGTTAACCGCGACAAGACACCGCTTGATGAAGATGGTAATCCTAATTTTGAATGTCTTGAAGCGCTGGATGTTAAGGGCTTTAATGATGATATGGTTAAGCTTTTAGCTGGCGAAAGAGTGGAGCTTCCAACCTTCAATTTTAAAACAGGAAAGAGAGAATATAACGGGAAATTCCTTCAGCTTGGAGAAGAGGATGTACTGGTAATAGAGGGCATACATGGTCTGAACGAAAAGATGTCTTATATGCTTCCTGCAGAAAGTAAATATAAGATATATATTAGTGCTTTAACAGCTCTTAATGTTGATGAACATAACAGAATAGCTACCACAGATTCCCGTTTGATAAGACGAATGGTAAGAGATTACCGTACCCGTGGAGCTTCTGCGCAAAAGACTCTTTCAATGTGGCCATCTGTAAGAAGAGGAGAGGAAGAAAATATCTTCCCATTCCAGGAAACAGCAGATGCCCAGTTCAATTCTGCGCTGGTTTACGAGCTGGCTGTTTTAAAGCAGTTTGCGGAGCCTATTTTGTTTAGTATTCAGCC
The DNA here is from genome assembly GCA_045640645.1 of Lachnospiraceae bacterium. Taxonomy (GTDB): domain Bacteria; phylum Bacillota; class Clostridia; order Lachnospirales; family Lachnospiraceae; genus JAZUFJ01. The sequence continues at coordinate 3,637 of JAZUFJ010000091.1, read as the reverse complement.
GGATGAACCGGAATATCTGGAGGCTAAGAAGCTGCTTAAGTTTTTAGATTATTTCCTGGGAATGTCAACAGAACTGTTGCCAAATAATTCTATAGCGAGAGAATTTGTTGGCGGAAGCTTGTTCCCAGTGTAGAATTAAATATTTATAAGTTAATAACTGCATCCCTGACGGACAATCGCTACGTTTTTACGCAGAGGAAAGTCCGGGCTTCATAGGGCAGGATGCCGGATAACGTCCGGTGGAGGCGACTCTAAGGCTAGTGCAACAGAAATTATACAGCCGGCTATGCCGGTAATGGTGAAATGGCAGTGTAAGAGACTACCGCTTTGCTGGTAACAGTAGAGGCAGATGTAAACCCCATCCGAAGCAAGACCAAATTTGGAAACCATACGGTGGCCCGCCGTGTTTCCTGGTAGGTCGCTAGAGACTGTCGGTAACGGCAGTAGTAGATAGATGATTGTCGGGACACTTTTGTGTCTTACAGAACCCGGCTTATAGTCAGAGATGCAGTTAACATAAAATGTTTTTGGAGATTATATTGTAACATGCTGCTTAATGTATTGATTATTTTTCAGGTAATAGCGGTAATGTCATGCTTTGGATGTCTTTTTATGATGTTCCAGAGAGATGATAATAATCTTGTTAAGATGATGCTTGTGGCGGTAGCCTGCTCTCTTATACAGAACGCCGGATATCTTTTAGAGCTTAATGCGAGTAGCCTTGAGGGCGCGATGATGGCTATCCGTATGGAATATCTGGGCGGCGCATTTATTACCTATTTCATACTTATTTTTATATGCAAATATTGTAGGACCAGGACCAGTAAAATAATAGAAGGTATCCTTTTTATAGTATGTCTTTCTACTTTTGTATCTGTATGGATGTATAGGGAAACCAGCTGGTACTATGTAGAGGTTAACTTTGTAAATACAGGAATGTTTCCTCATTTCGAGAGCGTAAAGGGACCGGGATATATTGTATATTCTGTTGTTTTAGTGGCTGAAATGCTTGGATGCTGTTATGTTACATTAAAAAATTATTTGAAAGCTCCGGAAGGACGTCTCAGAAATAATTATTTTCTGTTATTTTTAAGCGTTATAGTGCCTATTATTTTTTATGTTTTATCTATGGCAGGTTTATTAGGCGATTACGATGCTACACCTATTGGAACAGCTATTGGAGTGACTATATTTGGCGCGGCATCAATTAAGCAGAACTTTTTTGACGTTGCGGATCTGGCAAGACGTGGAGTATTGTCGGGACTGGATGATGCGATAATAGTAGTTGACCAGTTTTTTATTCTAGAGGAAATAAACGAGAGAGCCCAGCAGATATTCCCAATGCTTAGCACAGAAATGATAGGTAGTCCTGTACCTAAAGAGGTAAGGGGAATCTTTTATAAGGATGAAATTAAGGAGCATGTAGTGGGCTCCAGATTCTATGATATTCATGTTAACAAGATAGAGAGCGATACCGGAAAAAATATTGGTTACTGTGCTATCATGTTTGATGTAACAGATAAGAAGAGACAGATGGAAAGGATGCTTGAGCTTAAAGAAGAGGCAACCCTTGCAAACAAGGCTAAATCTGATTTCTTAGCACATATGTCACATGAAATCAGGACTCCTATTAATGCTGTTATAGGTCTTAATGAGGTAATACTCAGAGACTTTAATGATCCGGTTTTGTTAGATTATTCCACGAATATCAAAAATTCAGCTAATACACTGTTATATCTGATAAATGACATTCTTGATTTCTCAAAGATAGAGGCCGGAAAGTTTGAGATTATTCCACAGGAATATGATCTCATACAGTTCTTTAAGGATGTTATCGCTACAAATGAATTCCGTGCTAAAAAGAAGGGACTGGAATTTAGATATAATATTGACGAAAAGATCCCAAGATACATGATAGGTGACGAGGTCAGACTGCGTCAGGTTCTTAATAATTTTGTATCAAATGCTGTTAAATATACAGAAAAAGGTTACGTAGAGCTTATAGCGTCCTTTGAAATGATGAACGAAGAGGATGTAATGCTTTGTTTTTCTGTAAAAGATACAGGAATGGGAATAAAGAAGGAAAATTTAACAAGGCTGTTTGAAGGTTTTGTGCGCCTTGAGCAAAAGAAAACCGGTACTATAGAGGGAACCGGACTGGGATTAAATATTACTAAACAGATAGTTGATCTTATGGGCGGAAAAATAATGGTTGAGAGCGAATATGGAGAAGGCTCAATATTTACCGCAGAAATACCTCAGAAGATATCTGTTAACAAGAGTGAACTGGTAGGAAAGCTGGCGGCTGAAACGAAGAAGGCCAAAGTCTATAAGGTAGATTACAAGGCTGAAAACGCAAAAGTACTGATAATAGATGACACAAAGACTAATCTTATAGTAGCAGAACAGCTGTTAAAGAGAACGGGTGTAAAGGTCACAAAGCTTTCCAGCGGACAGGAATGTCTGGATATAATACAGAAGGAACATTTTGATCTTATTTATATTGACCACAGAATGCCTAATATGGATGGCGTGGAGACTCTTCATAATATGAAGAATATGGATCATCTGTGTAAGGATACTCCTGTGATTGTGCTGACAGCTAATGCAGTAAATAATGTTAAGGAAATATATTTAAATGAAGGCTTTGACGATTTCTTATCAAAACCTATCAGTGAGGAAAGCATTACAAGTATGACTAAGATGCATCTTAAGCCTGAGCTGATTACGGAACTATAATGAAATGGGAAACGCAGAAGATATGAGTGATAATATTATGAAAGAAAATAATATGATAAACATAACAAGAAAAATGAAGGCTGATAGCTACAAAATGGCATCGCTTTCCTTAGAGGTCAGAAACGGTATCCTTGAAAATGTCAGAAAAGCTCTTTTAGATAATAAAGAGGAAATTTTCAAAGCAAATAAAGAGGATATGGAAAATGCCGACAAAAATGGAATAGCAGATTCTGTAAAGAAACGTTTGAAATTTGATGAGCATAAATTGTCGGATGTTGCTAATGGAATCACTCAGCTCATAGCTCTTAAGGATCCTATAAATAATGAAATCTTTAAAAGAGAGCTTGATGAAGGACTGGTACTAAAAAGGATAAGCTGTCCAATAGGTGTTATCGGTATAATTTTTGAGGCCAGACCGGACGCGTTGATTCAGATATCATCACTGTGTATAAAAAGCGGAAACTGTGCTGTATTAAAGGGTGGTAAGGAAACAGCAGCGACAAATAAGGTGCTCTTTAATATAATTTATAAAACTGCGATAGAAAGCGGAGCTCCGGAGGGCTGTATGTTCCAGGCAGAGGGACATAGCGAAATAGATGAGCTTCTTGCCTGCAACAAATCTGTGGATCTGCTTATACCAAGGGGATCAAATAAATTTGTCCAGTATATTATGAACAATACAAAGATACCTGTAATGGGACATGCTGATGGAATATGCCATACCTATATTGACAAGGACTGTGATATAGAAAAGGCCTGCAGAATAATTGTAGACGCAAAGACCCAGTATACTGCGGCATGTAACGCTACAGAAACTATGCTGGTAGACAGAAACCTTGGAAATGATAACCTTATAAAGCTTTCTGAGACTTTGAAAAAAGCCGGTGTAAAGCTTATG
>JAZUFJ010000090.1:0-8830 GCA_045640645.1 Lachnospiraceae bacterium | reverse complement strand
ATGAAAGAATTAGAATATCCGTTTGATGCCGGTTATATTATAAAGAAAAAAAAGTCTTTAAGAAGACAGTTACTGGAAAAAGGTGGAAATTTTGTAGAAAAGAGGGTGGCAGTATTAGGTGGCTCCACTACTCATGATATAATGACCATTTTGGACTTGTTTTTATTGAACGCCGGTATAAAAGCAGAGTTTTATGAGTGTGAATATGCAAAATTCTGGGAAGAGGTTATGTTTAATAATGAAGAGCTAAAAGCCTTTTCTCCAGATATTATATATTTCCATACAAGTAATAGAAATATTAGAAACTATCCTAAATTAGGTATGTCAGAGGAAGACATTGAAGCTTGTCTTAATGCAGAATTTGGATATTTTCGTACGCTATGGGAGAAAACAGAAGAATTATTTAATTGTCCGGTAATACAAAATAATTTTGAATATCCATTTTACAGATTGATGGGAAATAAAGATGCAACAGACCATCATGGAAAAGTTAATTTTATTAGCAGGCTGAACCTGATGTTTTCAGATTATGCCAGAGAACATGGTAATCTGTATATTCAGGATATTAATTATTTATCTGCGTGCTATGGACTGGATAAGTGGTCAGATCCGCTATACTGGCATATGTATAAATATTCTTTATGTATGGATGCCATACCATCCTTATCTTATAATACTTCTAACATAATCAAATCTATTTTTGGAAAAAATAAGAAAGCTCTTGTTCTGGATTTAGATAATACGCTTTGGGGCGGAATAGTAGGAGATGATGGTGTAGAAAATCTTGAGATTGGACCGGAAACATCTATGGGACAGGTATATTCTGAATTCCAGGAATATATTAAAGCTCAAAAGGATTTAGGAGTAATATTAAATGTATGCTCTAAAAATGACTATGAGAACGCTATTGCTGGTCTTAATCATCCATATTCTGTACTTACTCCAGATGATTTTATATCTATTAAAGCTAACTGGGATCCAAAAAGTAAAAATATAACGGATATGGCTACAGAACTAAATCTATTACCGGAATCTTTCGTTTTTGTAGATGATAACCCAGCAGAAAGAGAAATTGTATCTGCTCAGATAAACGGTGTAGCTACGCCAGATATAGGCAGCGTGGAAAACTATATTAGAATAGTTGATCATGCCGGATATTTTGAGGTAACTAATTTATCAAAGGATGACGCAAAAAGAAATGAGATGTATAAGCAGAATGCAGAAAGACTTAAGCTAGAGCAAAGCTTTTCTGATTATGGCGAATATCTTAACTCTTTGGAAATGAAGGGAACAATTAAAAGCTTTGAGCCAGTATATCTTGACAGAATAGCTCAGCTTTCAAATAAAAGTAATCAGTTTAACCTTACTACAAAGAGATATACAAGAAATGAAATAGAAGAGGTTGCAGAATCTTCAGAATATATTGATATATATGGAAAATTAGAGGATAAATTTGGAGATAATGGAGTAGTAAGCGTAGTAATTGGTCATATTAATGGTGAAGTCCTGGATATGGATTTATGGATAATGAGCTGTAGAGTACTAAAGCGAGATATGGAATTTGCCATGATGGATCAGTTGGTAAAGAAGGCTTTAGAAAAAGGAATAAAAACGATAAAAGGATATTATTATCCAACACCAAAAAATAATATGGTTAGAGAATTCTACAAGCTAATGGGATTCACAAAAGTAGAAGAGGATAGTGAAGGAAACACGGTTTGGGAATTTGTAGTAGAAAGCTCTTATACAAATCAAAATAAATGGATAAAGGTGAATGAAAATGAGTAGAGAAGAGATATTTGAAAAATTGAATGAAGTATTCAGAGAAGTATTTGATGATGAAGAAATTACTGTAAACGAGGAGACAACGGCAAAGGATGTTGAAGGATGGGATAGTCTTATGCATATATCTCTCATCGAAGCGGTGGAAGAGGAGTTTGATATCAGGTTTGATATGAAAACAGTAGTAAAGCTGAAAAACGTTGGGGAAATGGTAGATGTAATCAGCAAGGATGTTTAAAAGTGCCGAAAATAGCCAAAAACTCAAGAATTCCTTGACAAAAAAGGGTAAAACGATTATAAATAGATGTAGACGCCTTTTGGGCGACTTATTAACTCGTATTAGTATTATAGAGGAGGTTCGTTATGAACAAAACAGAATTAGTTGCAGCTATGGCTGACCAGGCTGGATTATCAAAGAAGGATGCTGAGAAGGCTCTTAAGGCTTTCACAGATGTTGTTGCTGAAGAATTAAAGAAGGGTGAAAAGGTTCAGTTAGTTGGTTTCGGTACTTTTGAAGTATCTGAAAGAGCAGCTAGAGAAGGAAGAAATCCTCAGACAGGTGATGTTATGAAGATTGCTGCTTCAAAGGCTCCTAAGTTCAAAGCTGGTAAGGCTTTAAAGGATTTAGTTAACGCATAATTTGCAAACTGAATAATAATTAAAATAAGAGGTTGTAGTCATTTGATTACAACCTCTTATTTTTGTATTACTGATATTTAAGATATATAAAATCATGTTTATTCTTCTGATATTTCATCAGCTTGTCTGTACTGCATACGTATCTTAATATCCTGAGAATAATTTCCAAAGGAACGTCCATAAAGAGAAAGACCTCCCTTGTGAAGACTTCTGTCAGATACGGACATTTTAAATTTAATAGTAGAACCTGTAGAAATATTAAGGTCACTTAAGGTTACATCTGAAACCTTTACTCCATCTATAAATGTTCCAAGGTCATTAACAGATAGGAATTTAAGTAATCCGTACTGGTTCCAGTTAGGATCCCACCATTCCGGAGTATATATTCCAGGACTATTACCAAAGTCGCCAGGTGCAGTCCATGTACATACATTAATATTATTAATAGTAAACTGAATATCACTTGGCCAATCATCTCTGTGTCCAGGAGCTTCACTGGCTATTTCAAATGAAAAGAGCAATTCAACAGGTATCTGATTTTCCTCCAAATAATTAGGTATAAGATACTCAACAAAACCAAGAGTAAACCATATTATACCAGCATTAATTCTTTCAGGAGAAGAAAAATATTTTGGATCATCTACAAGACCAATCAAATGATCTGAGGTAGAAATACCACAGGTAGGATACACATCATAATCTGTATATAAGCCAACACCAATTTCTGTTTCGTATATATTTTTAGAGCTGGAATTATTTTCGAAATCAATAATAATCTTATCCTCAGATATTGTACATATCCTTTGCAGACCATGTTTACCAGCATCATATTTAATACTTATAAGACCATTTTGAGCAAGCATTTTAATATGAGGAGAAAGCGAGCCTGCGGTAATTCCTAATTGGTCTGATATAGTACCCATTTGCATAGGGCCATTTTGTGATAAAAGATCCAAAATAGCTATTCGTATATCTGATCCCAAACACTTAAATATAGGAAGTGCCTGAGACAGATCCTTAATATTTCTCATTTATATTATGCTCCTTTCATGTTTAAACATAAGAATCTCAAAACATATTTTGATGTCGTTTTGAAATATTAGAGAAATGTAAAAACATTATTTTGATACTAGCTTTGTTATTGTAACATATTATTTAAAATTTGAATAGATTTAGTTTGGAAAAACTCAAAGACCAACATAAAATTATTAAATATATCCAAATTCCTTTGGAAAAAATTATGCATAAGATAAAAATCCAAAATAATACAGAAAAACTCAAATTAAACATTGACAAAGGGTATGTGAAGAATTATTATAAAAACATCAAATTGAGTTTAAAACGTGTACAAAATACACAATAGACTTGATTAGGGTAAACAATTCATTATTATTTGGGAGGACAAACAATGAAGAAGAAAATTTTAGCAATGGTTCTTGCTATGTGTACAACAGTTTCTCTTTGTGCATGTGGTGGCGCAGCTCCAGCAGCAGCACCAGCAGCAGCTCCAGCAGAAGCAGCAACAGAAGAAGCAGCTCCAGCAGCAGAAGGTGCTGAAACAGTTACATTCTGGACATTCCAGGCAGCTCATCAGGCATTTATGGAAGATGCAGCAGCTAGATGGAACGAGCAGAATCCAGATCGTCAGATCGATTTCAAACCTGAAACACTTGGTTATGATGATCTTCATAACAACTTAATGATTTCACTTCAGACAGGTACTGGCGCTCCAGATATCGTTGATATCGAAATCTCTATGTACGCTAACTTTATTACTGGTGACGAAGCAAGTATTCCATTACTTCCTCTTAACTCAGTAGTAGAACCAGATAAGGACAACCTTATCATGGGTAGATTTGATAACTATGCTAATCATGGAAACTACTATGGTGTTGACTACCATGTAGGTGCTACATGTCTTATGTACAATAAGGAAATCTTTGAACAGGCTGGCGTTGATATTAATTCAATCGTAACTTGGGATGATTTCAAGGAAGCAGGTAAGGTTATCCGTGAAAAGACTGGCAAGTACATCATGGCTTGCGAAACAACAGAGCATTGGACATATTACCCACTTATTACAGAGCAGGGTAGCGATTTCTTTGATCCAGCAACTGGCGAAGTAATTCTTGACAACCAGACAAATATCGATACACTTCAGTGGTTATTAGATGGTCTTAATGATGATATCTTCGTTGAAATGCCAGGTGGATTCTGCCACAGTGAAGAGTGGTATGCTTACATGAACGAAGGTAACGTAGCAGCTATCGGTGTTCCTCTTTGGTACTTAAACCGTTTCACAGATTATATGCCTGACCTTGATAAGAAGATGGCAGTTAGAACAATGCCTGTATGGAAAGAAGGCGAGCGTAACTCAGCAGGTCTTGGTGGAACAGGTACATCTGTTACTATCCAGGCTAAGAACCCAGAGCTTTGCAAAGACTTCTTATACTTCGCAAAGATGTCACAGGAAGGTGCTATCAGGACTTGGACAGATCTTGGATTTGACCCAATTCGTAAGGACATCTACTCAGATCCTGTTATGACAGCTCCTAACAGATTTACAGATTACTTCGGTGATGATGTATACCAGGTTATGAATGATACAGCTGATTCTATTGCATCTTTATCAACATCTAACCCATTATATCCAGAAGCTCTTACACGTGTACAGAAGACAGTTATGTTCAACGTTCTTCATGAGAAGAGCCAGACTCCAGAAGAAGCATTAAAGCAGGCTGCTGATGAACTTCGTGCAATGCAGAAATAATTAAATTTAGAAATAAATTGTTTGAGTTTGCGGGAATGGTCGGCATGATCGTTCCCGTAAATTTCTTAAAAATAATATCGCCTTCATGTTGCGATATAAGAAGAGGAAACAACATGGGAAAACAAGAAAAAAATAAAGGTCAGAATACTGGTAGAAAAATCAGAATGATGGATATTGCACCATATATCTTTACGGCGCCTTTTATCATTTATTTCTTAGTATTTTTTATTTATCCAATATGTGAAACCTTTTATACAAGTCTTTGTCAGCAGGTAGGTTTCGCACCTCCATTTTTTGCAGGATTAGCGAATTATAAGCTTATGTGGGATGATTACTTCATTAAAGCTTGTCAAAATTCAGCAATGTATACTTTCTTTACTTGTTTAATACTTATTCCATTGCCATTGCTTTTAGCAGCGCTTATTAATTCAGGATATGTATTTAAACCAGATGTTTTAAAGAGTGCAATGTTTATTCCAGCACTTACAAGTGTAGTTATGGCAGGATTATTCTTTAAATATGCATTTTCATCTAATCCAGAAGCTATAGTAAATGCGGTTATACGTGTATTTGGTATAGAAGCACAGGGATGGCTTGAAAAAAGATCTACAACATGGATAGTAATGGTTATATTCTGTTGTTGGAAATGGATGGGAGTAAATATCGTATACTATTTGTCTGCACTTCAGACTATTCCAAAAGATCTTTACGAAGCAGCAGAACTTGACGGAGCAAATGCTTGGCAGCGTTTTAGACATATTACTGTTCCAGGCGTAAGACCAACTATCATATACGTTTTAACTATTTCAATATATGGTGGTTTCTCAATGTTCGCAGAAGCCTTTACATTATTTAACAGTGCAAGAACACCTGGAGATATAGGAGCAACTATCGTAAGCTATATCTATGCTCAAGGATTTAACAGAAATAACTTTGGTCTTGCATCTGCAGCAGGTATTACACTTCTTGTGGGAGTACTTGTTATTAATGTAATTCAGCTTAAATTTACAAATTCTCTTGGTAAAGATGCAGATTAAAAATTGCTTACTTGGTAAAGACGCAGGGCTAAAAATTGCTCTCGTGGAAAGGATTGAAAAATGACAAAGAAAAAAGTGATATTATCAATTTTAGCTACTTTAGCGATATTAGTATTTGCTGTAGCTGCTTTGATGCCATTCTTTTTCCTGTTTATATCTTCGTTCAAACCAGGTAGTGAAATGATCCGAAACGGATTACAGTTCAAGTTTGACTTTGAAAATTATAATCTGGCTAACTATGGATTACTTTCTACTGAACGAGATGGTATATATTTAAAATGGTATGTTAATAGTATTGTAATAATGGTTTTACAAGTAGGTGTAGGATTGTTTCTTTCTTCACTTGTAGGTTATGGTCTGGCAAAATATAAATTTAAAGGCCGTGATGCTATCTTTATTTTAGTACTTATGGTAATGATGGTACCTGTAGAGATTTTGATTCTTCCTCTCTATAAGCAGGTTAACGCTTTTAATATGATAGATACCTACGCTGGAGTAATCCTTCCGTTCGTGGTACCTGCAACCGGAGTATTTTTCTTCAGACAGTTTGCAGTAGGATTACCTTCAGAAATTATGGAATCTGGAAGAATAGATGGCTGTGGAGAATTTGGTATCTTCTTTAAATTGATGATGCCACTTATGCTACCAGCTTATGGTGCTATGACAATCTTGTTGTCAATGGGTAGCTGGAACTCTATGGTTTGGCCTATGATTGTACTTCGTACATCAGAAATGCAGACACTTCCTATTGGATTGCAATCACTACTGACACCATATGGAAATAATTATGACCTTTTGTTATCTGGTGCAGTTATGTCAGTACTTCCAATTATGGTGATCTTCCTACTTAATCAGAAGAGCTTTATCGCTGGTATGGCAGCAGGAAGCGTTAAGGGATAGGTGAAAAAATGAAAAAAGCAAAGATTGTTTTAGACAAAAATTTTGTAGTTGGTGAAATTGATAAAAGAATTTATGGTTCTTTTATCGAACATCTGGGAAGAGCAGTTTACGGCGGAATATATGAGCCAAGCCACCCAGAAGCAGATGAATTAGGCTTTAGAAAAGACGTTATGGAATTTGTTAAAAAGTTAGATGTTCCGATTGTTCGTTATCCAGGTGGAAATTTTGTATCAGGATTTCACTGGGAGGATTCTGTTGGACCAAGAGAACAGCGTCCAAAGCGTCTTGATCTTGCATGGGCTACAACTGAAACGAATGAAGTTGGACTTCATGAGTTTGCTGACTGGGCTAAAGCCTCAGGAAGCGATATAATGTATGCTATTAATTTAGGTAGCAGAGGACCAGAAGCAGCCAGAGACGTTGTAGAATATGCTAATCATCCTTCAGGAAGCAAATATTCTGATATGCGTATAGCAAATGGTAGAAAAGAGCCATTTAATATTAAACTTTGGTGTCTTGGAAATGAAATGGATGGTCCTTGGCAGATGGGACAGAAGACAGCAAAGGAATACGGAAGAATCGCTAATGAAGCTGCAAAGATGATGAAATGGGTAGACCCATCAATTGAAACTGTAGCATGTGGTTCTTCATCCTCAGAGATGCCAACATTTGGTAGCTGGGAGCTTGAAATGTTGGAAGAATGTTATGAGAATGTAGATTATGTTTCTCTTCATAGATATTATGGAAATCCTACAGGAGATACTCCAGGTTTCCTTGCAAGAACCATGGACATGGATGATTTCATCAAAAGTGTAGTAGCTATCTGTGATGCAGTAAAGGGTAAAAAGCATAGTAAGCATACTGTTAATCTTTCTTTTGATGAGTGGAATGTATGGTACCATTCAAACAAACAGGATGAGGAAATTAAAAAGCAGGATAAATGGGGTGTAGCCCTTCCTTTGCTTGAAGATATTTATAATTTTGAGGATTCTCTTTTAGTAGGCTCAATGCTTATTACATTGCTTAGAAACGCAGACAGAGTAAAGGTAGCATGTCTGGCACAGTTGGCTAACGTTATAGCTCCTATCATGACAAGAAATGGTGGCGGAGTATGGGCACAGACCATATTCTATCCATTTATGCATGCATCAAAATATGGTAGAGGAACAGCGCTTAATACTTTAGTAAGCAGCCCAACCTATGCTTGTCAGGATTATGATAAAGTACCATTTATTGACGCTGTAGCTACTGTTGCAGAAGATGGAAGTCTTACAGTATTCTGTGTGAACAAGGATATGGAAGAAGACTTTGATTTAGAAATTGACCTTTGTTCTTTTGATGAGCTTAAGCTTGCAGAGCATATTGTTCTTCATCATGATGATGTAAAGGCAATTAATACAGAAGAAAATCCAGATAATGTAGTACCTTCAGAAGGTCCTGGAGGAACAATAGCTGATGGAAAGGCAAGTATTAAAATACCAGCACTTAGCTGGAACGTAATACGCTTTACAAAGTAATTTAAGACAGATTTAGGATAGTGAGAGATCAATTATCCTAAATCTGTTTTACTTTTTAGAAAATTTTGATACTATTTAGTATGGTTTAGATTAATAATCCTTATTAAATATTAATATAGGTTTAGAAAACAAATATATATGATAATGTATATAAATAAGGACAAATTTAAAAATATTAAAAGAGA
>JAZUFJ010000089.1:0-2208 GCA_045640645.1 Lachnospiraceae bacterium | reverse complement strand
GATGGTGCTGATGCGTGGGCTAATCCTGAACTTTTCCAGTTTGATGAGGATTTAAAGCCTATTGCGGTAGCAGGATGTCCACCGGATGCATTTACTGCATTGGGTCAGCTTTGGGGTAATCCTTTATATAATTGGGATTATCATAAGAAGACAAATTTTGCATGGTGGGTGCTCAGAATCAAGCATTGCACAAAGCTATATGATGTAGTACGTATTGACCACTTCAGGGGCTTTGATGAATATTATGCTATTCCTTATGGTGAGCCTACTGCTGAAAATGGAGCATGGGAAAAGGGACCAGGATATGCTTTGTTTGGAGAGATCAAGAAACAGCTTGGTGATGTAGAGATAATCGCTGAGGATCTTGGTTTTATGACAGACTCTGTTGTAAAACTGGTTAAGGATTGCGGATATCCAAGCATGAAGGTTCTGCAGTTTGCTTTTGATTCCAGAGAAGAGAGCGATTATCTTCCTCATAATTATAATCAGAACTGCGTGGTATATACCGGTACGCATGATAATGATACTACTGTGGGCTGGTATAGCTCCATAGCGGGGGCAGACAAGGATTTTGCCATTAGATATCTTAATAATGCTGATCACAAGGCAGAGGATATTGTATGGGATTATATTCGCTTGGCAATGTCAAGTGTTGCAAAGTTTTGTGTAATCCCTATGCAGGATTATCTTGGCCTTGGAAGTGAGGCAAGAATCAATACTCCTTCTACTCTTGGCAGTAACTGGAGATGGAGGATGAAAGAGGGAAGCTTTACTGAGCAATTGTCAAAAGAAATGTTTAAAATCACCAAATTGTATGGTAGATTATAAAAAGTGTACTTATGAAAAAGATGAATGGGTCAAAATCTGAAATATGATTTCTGACCCTAAAGTCATAGATTAGGGGAATCAAAATTGGAATCAATAACAATAAAGGACATAGCTAGGATATGCGGGGTAGGCGTTAGTACAGTATCAAGGGCTCTTAACAATCACCCTGATATTAATCCTGACACGAAACAGAAGATTATGAGCGTTGTAGAAGAGCATGGATTTGTACCAAACAACAGCGCTAGAAACTTAAAAATCACAGATTCCAAAACTATAGCTATTTTAGTTAAAGGTATTTCTAATCCATTTTTTATGAAGATGATAAAGGTAATGGAACGTGAGATACAGAAAAAAAAGTATTCCATGGTTCTTCACCATGTAGATGATGAGGTTGATGAAGTAGACGTAGCAGTGGAGCTTATAAAAGAGAAGAAGCTTAAAGGAATAGTATTCCTTGGCGGTTATTTCACGCATACAGAAGAAAAGCTTAATAGATTAAACGTGCCATTTGTTTTATCTACAATAACAATGGTGAACGGATATAAGGGAAATTTTTCGTCTATATCAGTAGATGACGTTATGGAGAGCTACAAGATAGTTGATTATCTTTGTAAGCTGGGGCATAAAAGAATAGCAACCATAATGGCTGATGAAATGGATGAGAGTATTGGAAAGCTGCGTATGCAGGGATATGAGATGGCTCTTAAGGATAATAAGGTAGATATAGATGAAAGCTTGATTTTCCATATGAAGCCGGATTTTGATACTTATACAATGGAAAATGGTTATGCGACCATGAAGCAGATACTTGATTCAGGTGTTGATTTTACAGCTGTATATGCGATATCAGATACACTGGCTATAGGAGCCTGCAAGGCACTTATTGATGCGGGCTATAAGATACCTGAAGATATAAGCGTAGCCGGATATGATGGGATAGACGTTGCTTCCTTCTATTCGCCTACCATTACAACGGTTCAGCAGCCTTTTGAGGATATGGCCAAGGAAACTGTGAACGTTCTGTTCAATGTAATACGTAACAATTCTGATCATGAACATAAACTATTTGAAGCAAAGCTTATTGTGGGACAATCTACAAGGGCAGTTTAATAAAAAAGCATTTTGGGCTTAAGGGTTCAAAATGCTTTTTTAATTGTTTTTTGACCCATAGGCTTTAAAATGGTAAAATAAACCATGTATGCTTATTTAAAAAAACGAGAATATAGATTTGGGGGCTCTGCTTATGGGAATGGAAATAGAAAGAAAATTCTTAATAGATAAAATTCCAGATAATATTGATGAGTATGATTATCATGAAATAGAACAGGCGTATCTTACTACAGATCCGGTTATCAGAGTACGAAAATCAGATGATGAATA
>JAZUFJ010000088.1:0-3264 GCA_045640645.1 Lachnospiraceae bacterium | reverse complement strand
AGCCATATTCTTTAGAAGATACCTTTGTAATCTTTGATATAGAGACTACAGGTTTTTCGCCGGTAAAGAATAATATTATAGAGATAGGTGCAGTAAAGGTAAAGGAAGGTAAGGTGATAGATACCTTTTCAACCTTTGTTAACCCTAAGGAGCCTATTCCTTTTAGAATAGTAGAGCTTACCCATATTAATGACCAGATGGTAGTGGACGCGCCTTATATAAATGAAGTATTTCCTAAGTTTATGGAGTTTGTATCTGGTGCTGTGCTGGTAGCTCATAATGCGGCTTTCGATATGAGCTTTATCATTAAAAAAGCGGAAGATCTGGGATACTCAGCAGAGTTTACTTATATTGATACTCTTTGCCTTGCCAGATGTCTTATGACAGATATAGCGAAGTTTACGCTTGACCATGTAGCCAAAACCTTAAAGATTCCTTTTGAGGGACATCACAGGGCTGTTAACGATGCAGAGGTTACGGCAAAGATATTTATCAGGTTCCTAGACATGTTAAGGGAAAAGAAGGTATGCGATCTTTTCTCTATGAATGATTTCTGCGCTAATAGTGTGGACCGTGTAAAGAAAACGAAGAGCAATCACGTTATTATTTTGGCTAAAAATGAGCTTGGAAGAATCAATCTCTATAAGCTGGTTTCTATATCTCATTTAAAGTATTATCATGGACAGCCTAAAATCCCTAAGAGCGTGCTTAACCAATACAGGGAAGGTTTAATAGTAGGCTCTGCCTGTGAACAGGGTGAGCTGTATCAGGCTATTATTAATGAGAAACCGGAGGAGGAGATCGCAAGAATAGTAGATTTTTATGACTATTTGGAGATACAGCCGCTTGGTAATAATGAGTTTATGATCAGGGAAGAACGATTCAGCGATATTAATTCTAACGAGGATCTTATTAATATTAATAAGAAAATTATTGAGCTGGGAGAGATCTTTAATAAACCTGTTGTAGCTACCTGTGATACACATTTCTTAGAGCCGGAGGACGAAATATACCGTCGTATTATTATGGCAGGAAAGGGCTTTAAGGATGCTGATCTTCAGGCACCTTTGTACTTAAGAACTACCTCTGAAATGCTGGAAGAATTTAATTATTTACCTTATGAAAAGGCGTATGAGATAGTTGTTAAAAATACAAATTACATTGCTGATATGATAGATTATATTGAGCCTGTGAGACCTGATAAATGCCCACCTGTTATCGAGCATTCTGACGAGCAGCTTAGAGAAATCTGTTATAGAAGAGCAAAAGAAATATATGGAGAAGATCTGCCGGAGCAGGTTAGAGCCAGATTGGAGCGAGAGCTTAATTCTATTATATCAAATGGCTTTGCCGTAATGTATATTATTGCCCAAAAGCTGGTATGGAAATCTATGGAGGATGGCTACTTAGTAGGTAGTCGAGGCTCAGTTGGATCTTCATTTGTAGCGACTATGGCTGGTATCACAGAGGTTAACCCATTATCGCCGCACTATTATTGTAGTAAATGCCATTATAATGATTTCGAATCCGATGATGTAAAAGCTTATTCTGGGCGTGCGGGCTGTGATATGCCGGATAAAATATGTCCAAACTGTGGTGAACCTCTTAAAAAAGAAGGCTTTGATATTCCTTTTGAGACCTTCCTTGGGTTTGAAGGAAACAAGGAGCCTGATATTGACCTTAACTTTTCAGGTGAGTACCAGTCAAAGGCACATAAATATACAGAGGTTATATTTGGAGCAGGCCAGACCTACAGAGCAGGTACTATAGGTACGCTAGCCGATAAGACTGCTTATGGATATGTAAAGAACTATTATGAAGAAAGAGGCGTAAGCAAGCGTCCTTGTGAAATAAATAGAATCACTCAGGGCTGTACAGGAGTCAGGCGTACTACAGGACAGCATCCGGGAGGTATTATAGTATTACCGTTGGGAGAAGAAATAGAATCATTCACCCCTATTCAGCATCCGGCTAATGATATGACAACGGATATAGTTACTACACACTTTGACTACCATTCCATAGATCATAACCTTCTTAAGCTGGATATACTGGGACACGACGATCCTACCATGATAAGACGTATTCAGGATCTTACTAAAACAGATCCCCAGCTGGTACCGCTTGATGACCAGAAGGTTATGTCACTCTTCCAGAATACTGATGCTTTAGGAATAAAACCTTCAGATATAGGTGATTGCCCACTTGGAACATTAGGAATACCGGAATTTGGTACAGACTTTGCTATGGGCATGCTTCTTGATACCAAGCCCCAGGCCTTTTCAGATCTGGTACGTATTGCAGGACTGGCTCACGGTACTGATGTATGGTTAGGAAATGCCCAGACACTTATTCAGGAGGGAACAGCTACCATATCAACTGCTATATGTACACGAGACGATATCATGGTATATCTGATCAGTATGGGTATAGAGAGCGGACTTTCCTTTACTATTATGGAATCTGTAAGAAAAGGAAAGGGACTGAAGCCGGAATGGGAAGAGGTTATGACTGCCCATAATGTTCCGGACTGGTATATATGGTCATGTAAAAAAATTAAATACATGTTCCCTAAGGCTCATGCTGCAGCTTATGTTATGATGGCGTGGCGAATAGCATACTATAAGATTAATTATCCCCTTGATTATTATGCTGCTTTTTTCTCTATCAGAGCTACGGGATTTTCATACGAGATCATGTGTCAGGGAAGGGATAAATTAGAGTACTATCTGGATGATTACAAGAAGAGGATAGACACCCTTTCGAAGAAAGAACAGGATGTTCTTCGTGATATGCGAATTGTACAAGAAATGTATGCCAGAGGATATGATTTTGTGCCAATTGATATATTTACAGCATCTGCCCATGAATGTAAAATTGTTAACGGCAAAATAATGCCACATATCGGAAGTATTGAAGGTCTTGGAGACAAGGCTGCTGACGGTGTAGTGGAGGCTTGTAAGGCTGGACCTTTCTTATCTCGAGACGATTTTAGAGAGAGGACAAAGGTTAACCAGAAATGCGTAGATAAGATGGCAGAGCTTGGACTGCTTGGTGATATACCTATCTCCAACCAGCTTTCTATCTTTGATTTTGTACAGGCGAAGCCAGCGTTAAACTAAATGGGTATTTAAAAAGAGTGTTTGCATTTATATGGCAGATATTTTGGCGTGAAGAAAGAAGGAAAACGACTGTTAAAAATAACTTATAAAACATTATAAAACGGTGTTGACTTTTATAAGTATTTAGTAAAGAATAGTACTA
>JAZUFJ010000087.1:0-4216 GCA_045640645.1 Lachnospiraceae bacterium | reverse complement strand
ATAAACTTAACGTATTTAGCAAATTCCTCTATCTTTTTCTTAACATTCTGCATACCAATGATTCCATCTAACTGTTTTAGATATGGAACATGCTCTACTACATCTGTTGAAAGAATCTGCTCTTCAGCCGGGATATCCTCTGGCGAAATAATATTTACGTCCTCAGTAGAATAATCTCTTGTAGCTCTCCTGATTACTGTCTGCTGTATAACCTTATCAATAAAACGACCATTTCCAAAATCCTTTTTCTTTGTGAACACCTTACATAGCTTAAGGACTCTGTTCTCTACCTCTTCCTTGTCAGAATATTCATATCCTGCACGTGACATCTTATTATTAAAGATCTCAAGAAGTTCTTTTTCTGAATAATCATTAAAGTGGAATTTATAACCAATTCTTGAATTGATACCGGAATTAATATTCATAAATTCCTGCATTTCCTTTGGATAACCGGCAAAGATAACAACAAATTTATCCTTTCTGTCCTCCATGGATTTAATAAGTGTCGCTACTACCTCTTTACCAAATTGATCATCTCCAATAGCATAAGCTTCGTCCACAAAAAGGACTCCGCCAATAGCCTCATCAATTTTGGCCGCAGTCTTAGGTCCTGATTCTCCAATATATCTTCCCTTGAGGTCTTTACCTTCTACCTCTATAACCTTGTTTTCTTCAATAATTCCAGCATCATACAATATCTGTCCTATGATTCTGGCGATCATTGTTTTACCAGTTCCAGGATTACCTGTGAACATCATATGCATGTTGCTATTAGGAATACTCATACCCTTATTATCAGCATATTTTCTATAAATAGCGTACTGTTTGAATTCCCTGACCTTATTCTTGACATTATCCATACCGATAACGCCTTCAAGCAGTTCATCCGTAGATTTACTGCTATATATCTCCATCGTTTCAAACATTCTGGATGGATCATGATGAATATTTGAAAAGTTTGCCAAAAATTCTGCCAGCTCACGATTCTTCACAGCAAAGTTTTTCTTATTTCTTGCGCAGAAATCACGGAACGCGCCAGCATACTGGTCATCGCCATCTATTCTGTCTCTAAGCTCTGCCTGAAGGTTATCCCTGTAAATAGCAAATATCTCATCTTCAGTCAGAGAATCTATAGCTATGATTGTGCTTCCAAACATATACTTAATCTGTGGGAACAGACTAAAGAGATGATCAATATATTTCTTTTCATCTACAAGAATAATATAAGTATCCTTATTATATTTGCCCAAAATCTCTATAATATGGGAAACACGGCTGTTATCTCCCACCTTTGCGCTCTCGCACTGTGGAAGGAAATCTCTGATATCTGTCAGAATATAAATTCTTCTTTTCTTAAATCCAACCTTTTCAGCTACCAGCTCACGATCATAATACTTCATTTGTCCCAAGAACAGTGTTGATCTGAAATCCTCATAAGTTTCCAGCTCACCATTTTTCTTTTTGGCTGTAACCTCTGAAATATCATTTTCATGTGGAAATGTCATATGCTGTAGCTTGTAGGAAGCCATTTCGATAGTCATAACATCGTCAACAGGCTCAAAATGATCTATTTTTTCAGCCTCCAATAATCCCTTTGCTATCGCGATGGCTCTATCTTTTCTACCAGTTCCATCCTCTCCCTCGATAACACAATACAGACTGTTACAGTCTTTATTAGTAACGACCTTATCCACCAAATCATCATCTATCTGTTTAAGAGCTTCCTGGAGAGCTACTCTATCCCTCTCCCACTTCTCCTTTAAAGCATCTTCATGTTCTTTAACCAGACCCAGCATATCAATATAATCAATATAAGCTGCAAGACCGATTACCTTTGGCCATTGCTCTCTTTTGAATATATCTTCTATATCAATAAAAGAACCGCCATTAAGAGTAATAGTATATAACCAGGCTCCGGGTTGCTGTGCTCTAATATCTTTTCCGCTAAGCACCTGACTTTCAAGATTCTTTAATTCATCGCTCAGATTATAAATAAGTTCATAGGTTTTAATAATAGCTGAGCTTGTTTCACCATTTTCCGGATCGGATGTATGTATATTCCATCCTACCAGACCCTGTTTCTGCAGCTTGCAGGCAATGTTCCATTCATCCTCAGTTACATCATAATAGCTGTCTGTCTTAACCTCGAAATTATAATTTCGCTCAAAACGCTTTTCCAGTCTGCAGTTTTCTTCCTCATAGATTCTTCTATCTGCATATATCTGTTCTTCCTGACCTGTCCTTTTCAGATAGTCAATATAAGCAGCTACCGTATAAACAAGATAGAACGCATCACCATAATCTTCTGAAAATGTAGCATCTATACCTGTATTGAACTTTCTAGGTTGACTGCAAGGCTTATATAAATCATCTATTACCTCACTTATGTGAGCCCCACCAGCATTATTGTCAGTGTTAAGTCTGACACTAAAACCAACGTTATATCCATCAATCAATTCTGTTGAGGCCGATACCCTGCCATTTTCCACAAGGGCCATAGCGGTATAAAACATAGGATCACTAATGCGTTTGAGACCTTCCTCGATCTTCCAGGTATAATTAAATTCTCCGCAAGGTGTCCTGTAATTCTTCCTCTGCTGAACAAAATCATACAGTTCACCTCTTCTGTACAAATATTCAAAATATCCGCACAAGGCAAGTAAACAGTCTTTACGATTACAATTATCTCCAACTATCTCACAGGTAGTTGCGATTTTACCATATTGAAATGTGCTAAGTGTAAAAGTATTAGTAGCAGCGTAATTACCTTTGAAACCTGGTGATGGGAATATGCCTCTGCGAGCTTCCCTATCAAAAACACCCAGATCAATAGGTGCACACACAGATCTGGTCGCGCTGATAACTACCAGGTTATCCTGATTATCAGTGTTCTTAAGGCTAATGCTTTTTATGGCACCACATTTTACCAGGTCTATTGCTGTTCCTACTAATTCATCTGAATAATCTAGGAATCTGTCAGAAGGTATCCATTCAAAATCCGGAACTTCCTTTTTCAAGGCAGCAAGTGAATTGATCTCCATGGTATTTCCCTCAAACTGATCAAAAAAGCCGCTAGCTGTTTTTCTAACCAGTAAAGAAGCTAAAGCATAAGCATCAGACCAATTGTATACAGGTACTGTCTTTGCTATAACATCTCCATTTAAGTTGGAAATGCTCATAGCGATACCTTCCATGCCCTGATCGAGTATCGAAATAATATAGTTCTGAACATCAATTTTGTATTTTATAGGATCCTCACTGCGTTTAATAGATCCTCCTATTCTGTCTATTACCTCATGCACATTTCTATGAAATTCATCTTGTGATTGTATTGGAGCCATGTTTAATCCTCTTTTCGTTTATTAGTAACGTTATGATGATATACTGGATTGCTTCGCGCTACGAGCTCTCGCAATCTGTCAAAACCATACGCTATGATGATATACCAGATTTCTTCGCTCTACGCACTCTCGCAATCCTAAACAACATGCGCATAACGTGGTGCTAAAGCCCCACTTTTATGCTTATGTTGTTTTGTGTCCAAGGTCATATTTCCACTTACATGCAAGCATGACGTGGAAAATGACTTTTGACACTTATATCAACATTATATCATCTTATTCTATACTTTTGGACAGTGATTGCACGAAAAAAAACGGTTCCCAAAACAGGAACCGTTTTTTATATTTTTTGCTCTTACAAGCTAATTATTTGATATTTCCTAACCATTCAACGTTAACAGCTGATACAGCTGGCTCAGCAGCGATGTCGTTAGAAACTGTAAGAGAACCATCATACATAGCCTTTACAAGTGTCTTGTAATCATCTTCTGTGAACTTGCCATCTTCGAACTGTGTTGAAGCTGGGATCTGAACATAGTTAAGTGCTGGATCTTCTGATACGATACCAAGAGTAGCGATCTGTCCTGAGTACTTAGCCCAGTTGTTGTTAAGGATTACATCTGTAAGAGTATCGATAACTGTTGGCTCAAGACCCTTTTCAGCTGATGTAACAGTGATGCCTTCGCCGTAAGCTGCGTCGATGTTTGGAGCCTGGTCTACGTCAACACCGATAACCTTGCCGTTAACCTTAACTGCTGCTTCTGCAACAGATGTATAGATGCTACCACCACATGCGAATACGATTTCTGTTCCATCCTGGTACCATGTATCCATAACTGCTGTGATATCAGCATCACCATAGAACTGGTTACCAT
>JAZUFJ010000086.1:0-4623 GCA_045640645.1 Lachnospiraceae bacterium | reverse complement strand
TGTTGCATATACTTTGTATAGGCTTGCATATGCTAATGTTTTATAGATTGTATCAATATTTAGCTCATCCTCCTCAGACTTATATTCCATCAAATTATGTCCTCTGAAGAATTTTCCAATTTCATTCTTAATTACTATGCCTGGAATTTTCTTTATAACAAGAAAGTCAATCCTTATAGGTTGCTGATTAAGAAGATGCTCCGTTTCATAAAACAGATCCTTTTCATTTTCAATCAGTTCAAGCTTCATTGCGTTCACAAAGCCTGGATGCCATGCTATGTTTTCATCATTAGCATCTTTGTTAATGTTATCATTTTTTTCTGCCATAGGCAAATTCCTCCTTTATTAAATTAATAGATATTAGGGACATTTGCCAGAATTGGCTAGAAGCGATAAGCATTTATTTATGTTCCTTATATGTATCATTAGAATGATTTATGAATAAATTATATCAAATATTTTACTTCCGTGTCAGTACATATGTAGCGCCTGCAAATGATATGACATCGCCATCATAGATAAGATATGCTTTATTTGCATTAATGCTTACCCCATTTAATGTCGTACCATTTGTCGAGCCCATATCCTCGATTAGATATTCTTCATCCTCTATAAATATTCTTGCGTGTACTCTGCTGATAGCATTGCTATATATTACTCCATCTGCCCGGCGTTCATCCTTGCCTATAATATACGGACTTTTTGTTATATCAAGGCTATCTCTGCCATGTACTGACCTGAGAATACAATTTCCTCTTATCTCTTCTGTTTTGTTCTGATTATAAGCTGAAAAATAAGCGTCCTTATAGTTATCACAATTTGTGCTTTTAAAGACTTTCTTATCATCATATCCTATATCCTGATTTTTCTTATCATAATTTCCTTTATTATGATTTTTCTTATTATGATATTTCTCCATTATTACAGCTGATAAAAAAAGTAACGTTACCGCTCCAGATATTGCTATTAAAGCTAATAAGCTACCGTTTTTTACATACCTTTTAAAGCTCCTATTTCCATATGCATTTATAAAAATTGTAATCCCTAATAAGGCAGTGAAAATAATAGAAGATATTAACAAAGGCAGCTTATAGCCTCTACCTCCACCCTTCTTTTTATCGTAGCCTTTTCCTTTATCATTACTATTTTCCCAATATTCATTGTTCTGACACGCCTCGTTATTATAGATATTTTTTTCGTTGTTATATCTATTATTATATTTTTCATTATTATTGTTCAGTATATTGTTATATCTGTTGTCATTTATAGCAGCTTCCTTCTCCCTTTTATTTTCGAGCAATAAATTAATATCCTTAAAACTGTAATCTCCTTCTAAAACCTTTGAATAAACCTGATATGCCATATTTACTAATTTTTCATCATCATGGTTTATTTTTGTTAAGATAAATTCCATAAAACTGCTTAAGGCTTTTTCAGTTTCCTGAAATACAATAGGACATATAATAAATTCTATATTTTTAAATAAACTGTCAACAAAGACATATTCAGGATCTATTAAAAGATAGCTGGTATCTATAAGATACTCATTCATTGTCTTTAGCATATCTTTTATTTTTAGTAGTATTAAATGTCCCTCATTATAATTAATCTCGTTTGTATCAAATCTGTCTTTTAAAGATTTCTTATCTGTTATATTATATGCATATTGTTTTTTATTATCGATATTCCTGATATTAAAGCTTAATGAGCCAGGTATTCTGTTTTCACAGATCATTTTATTTACAAAATAATTGTTATCTTCATTTTCATCAGAAATATCTATTACTATAAAGCTGCTGCTAATTGAGTTCTCTATTATGAAATCAGGCATTTTCTCTATGTTCCCACATATAATCTATCTCATTTATAAAGTTACCTTTTATCTGAGCCATATATTTAAATCCGTTATTTTCCGGTATTAATTTCAATATACCCATCGGTACCTTCATAGTTCCTTCAACACATATTTCATATTCATCTTCATAAACATATATTTTCTTATCTATTTCCCATTTCCCTATCAGCTGACCATTACATTGCTCTAAAAAGCAATCATTAAATTCCTTTTCAATGACCCCACTAATAAATGCTATATCATAATCATTTTCGCTGTTACCAGCTGTCATCTGAAAATCTTTATATACCGCCATCCTTAAAGAAGATACCCGCATAGCCTTTTCAATGACGCACTTATCATGCATAAAAAAGCTCAAAAATAAAATGAGCATTATAGAATACAGAATTATCGGCATCAGTAATGACAGCTCAATCGTAAAGCTGGCCTTTAGCCACTTTATTTTTTTCTTTTTGCCAGGCTTTATACCTTGTTTATTTCTGTTCATATTTCATTAATTAAATATACTCCATCAATAGCTTAGATTAGACATAATTAGCAACGTTACATCTCCTATAAATAAAAAGGGTATAAATGGAAATACCCTCTCTCTTTTCTGCTCTTTTACAATAATAAGAGCAAGCGCATATATTCCGGCTATAATAGATGCATAGAAAAACATTACACAATTTCTGTATCCACCAATCATCCCACCAGTAACCATAAGTACTATTGCATCTCCCTGTCCAATTTCGCCCCTCGAGACATAGCTAACAAGAAGAACAATCACTCCTAATAAAAGATTCAGTAAACATGATGGATTGAATATCCATTCCGTACCATGAAATACAAACATACAGATTATTCCCAGACAGGAAAATAATATAATAACAAATATTGAAATTGCCTTATACTTAATATCCATATATGAGCATATAGCTAAAAATAGTAATGCTAATAATTCCAACTGTAACCTCCTCTGCCGCATTTTGAACATGCTCTAAGATTACCTATTTCAGATAATTTCTTTACATATATAGTTCTTTTCAATCCACTGCAACTAAGGCTGCCATGGAATCTGTCGCCATCTTCAGTAATATAAATATGCCTGCTTGAGGAATCTGGCCTGCATTGTTCACATTGATAATATTTATGTCCTCCACTATTTCTAAGAGTAGCTATATTTCTATATTGTACTTCTCTTATATTAAGCGTTATATGAGAACAGTTTCTGTTTCTGTGATATACAGTTCCATATTCTGTAACATATACATATTCTTCTAAATTTTCATTAATATAACCATCAAGACCCGTCTCGTATCCTATCCAGGTATGAACAGTTATACTTTCATTAAAATCTGGCATAAACAGATTCCATGGATTATAAGGAGGGTTAGCTTTATAGCTGACTTTTAATTTAACAATTTCTCTATTATTAAGTTCGCTTCCAGAATAATCTATGCTATCTATTCCACCTTCTACTGGAGCTCTGCTGGAACAATTATCACCCAGTATCCTTTTTAGCGACTCCGCTATCTCATCGTCGCTAATATCCCATTCTACTGCTGCCTTCTTTGCTATATCCATGGCTGTCATAGTAAGAGCAGATTCCATAGCAAGGTTAAACCTTAAAACAGAAAAGACAGATATAAGTGTAATCATCCCAAATAAAAAAACAGGTAAAACAAGCGCTGCTTCAATTGTCAGAGATGCTTTTATGTATTTGACCCTATTTCCCCATATACCTTGCATCATAAATTAATAACATATCCATAATTTCTTCTGATAACATTTTCTTTTCCGTTTTCATTTACAAAAAACAATGACACATCCAAATATTCTATACACCCATCTATTCTGAAATTTTCATTATCAAATTCCCTTATATTTACCTCTACTATATCCATAAACCGTTTTATAATATCCTCTTTTTCAAGATTAATTAATCTGGCTCTTAGTAGTTCCCTATAGGTTATCTCTGAGGTATCCCCTGTATCAAAATAGCTTTCATATCTCTCCAGATCATATGGATCTATTATCAAGTCTACATATCCTTTTCCATAAGTTACGCTTTCACCATTAAATAGTCTGTAAACTTCTATAACAGATTCTGCAAAAGCTGTAGCATATAGAATAGAATCTGTATAACAGGAAAGCAGTTCATAGTAATCATCATCATCTATCCAATCGATGTTATCTGTTCTGTCTACTGCTATCTTCCTTGCAGTTCTCATGCAATAATTATTAGAAAAAACTATATCTTTATTTATATTCAGCCTGGCAAACAGAACTTCTTTTATCATCCTTCCGCAGTTCTCTTCGTCGCTTTTTTCACCATACAGAATATATTCCACTTCCCCGCATAAAACACTTTTATCTTTAGGATCTCCATAATTACCGCACATTCTTAAAACATAATTAATTATCGTCTCCTTATCATATTCTGTATTATTCAATCCCCTATCCAGTATCCCCTCATTAAGTTTTCTTTCAGAAGGTATTTTTTTGCCGTATATCCTCCCATTTTTTTCTGACCTAATACTATAAATATTTGATAAGACATTATCTAAATCATCTAGGAGTTCCCTTGAAGGATTATTTCGATCAGAAATATAATTTTCAACTTCATCTAATGAGCTCACCCATTCTGTAATAAAATTGTCGTAATCAGTTTCTTCACTGCAAAACTCTTCTATTATTACAGACTCCTTATGCCGACTATTAAACTGATATAATCCTTCATTTTCCATATGCTTCATGTATTCTATGATCTGACATCCTATAATATC
>JAZUFJ010000085.1:0-2145 GCA_045640645.1 Lachnospiraceae bacterium | reverse complement strand
TGCTTCAAGACGACCGTTATACATTAATACACAAGGTATTCCTGCTTTGCCTATTACCTCAGCCATTTTTTCATCGCCCTTAAGACCGCATATATCATTTATAAGGTCACAGCCTGATTTTATGGCTGCTTCAGCCACTTCACTTTTATAGGTATCTACAGACAAAGGAACATCGAATCTACGATGAAGCTCCTCTAAAACCGGCAGCAATCTGTCTATCTCTTCCTGGTCACTGATCCTGGTATACCCTGGTCTTGTTGACTCTGCGCCCAAATCGAGAACTGAAGCTCCCATATCTATAAGCTTTTCTGCAAGAAATAAATAATCATCTAAAGTAGCGTTCGCTCTTCCATCAGAAAAAGAATCAGGGGTAATATTTATAATACCCATCACATATGTATGCTTGCCTGTCTCAAAAATATCATTCCCGATAATCATAATAAGTTATAGAACTCCTGTTTTAATTCCTTATTTCCCTCGAATACACCCTTTGTAGCTACTGTTACGGTTTTGTTGCCCGGTTTCTTTATTCCTCTCATGCTCATACACATATGCTCTGCCTCTATCATAACCATAACACCCTGAGGCTTAAGATATTCCATTATCGCTTCAGCGATCTGGTTAGTGAGGCGTTCCTGGATCTGTGGACGTCTTGCATACACCTCAACAGTTCTGGCAAGCTTACTAATGCCCACAACCTTGCCATCCGGAACATAAGCTATGTTTACCTTTCCATAAAACGGAAGTAAATGATGCTCACAGGTGGAATAAAAGCTTATATCCTTCTCCATTATCAATTCGTTATTATCAACAGTGAAGATTCTGCTTAATATTTCTTCCGGAGTCATATTCAGGCCTCCGTATATCTCTTCACACATCCTTGCTACTCTTACAGGAGTATCAATAAGTCCCTCTCTGGTAACATCCTCTCCGATACCCTCTAGCAAGAGACGTACTCCCTCTTCTATCTTTTCTCTATCCATTTATATATCACCTCTTTTATTTCAGAAAGGTAGGATAATGAGCCACATACAACTACTGCCGGCTTTCTTTCTTTATCAATCCTATCCATCCTGCTAGCTATCACGTTAACCGCTTCCTCATAAGAGCCCGCTGCCATAACAACGTGATTGTATTTTTCAGCCGTATTCTTAAGCTCCTCTGCCGTAAGCTCCCTTCCAGGGGTCTTTGTAGATACGCATACAACTTCATCTGCAGTGCCGCAAATAAGCTCACATATACGGTCATAATTTTTATCCTTAAGTATTCCTATCACAGCGATAATATATCTGTCTTCGAAATAGGTCTCTATAGATTCTTTTATTCTTAAAGCTGCGTCCTCGTTATGGGCTCCGTCAATAATTATTAATGGATCATCACAAATCCTTTCAAATCGACATGGCCACTTCACGCTCATAAGACCGTTCCTAATAGCTGAATCTGATATCTCAAATTCCCTCTTATTCAGCTCATCTATAATAGCAAGCGCCATGGCTGCGTTCATTATCTGATAAGTTCCTGCAAGGGAAAGCTTTATATCCTTAAGCTCTCCATAGCTAAAGCTCTGCTCAGGATAATCATATTTAATATCTTTTATGGCGCTTGTATCAATCGTCTTGAGAACTGCCTTTTCCTGCTTACACTTTTCTTCTAATACAGCTATAATGCTCTGATCCTGATTGCAATTAATAACTACAGCGTTTCTTTTTATAATACCAGCCTTTACTGCCGCTATCTCTGCTACCGTGTTTCCCAGTATTCCCATATGATCTAAGCTTATGGAAACAAAAGCACATATATATGGTTTTTTTATAATATTGGTAGCATCGTCCTGTCCACCAAGCCCACATTCCAATATTACTATGTCGCATTTATTCTCATAGAAATATTCAAAGGCCATGGCCGTCTCTATTTCAAAACCAGTGGGCGGCAAATAACCATCATGCTCCATCCTGTCTATAGCATCTTTTATCTTTAAAACGAGTAAAGCATATTCCTCTTCACTTATCATTTCCCCATTTATAAGGTAATGATCTCTTATATTAATCACTGCAGGAGAAGAATAGGTTCCCACCTTATATCCCGCTGCCCTAAGCATGGACATAGTAGAAAATAATACTGAGCCCTTACCATTTGTTCCCGCTA
>JAZUFJ010000084.1:0-5947 GCA_045640645.1 Lachnospiraceae bacterium | reverse complement strand
TGAATTACTTTACAGCAAGTATACTTGGACTGGCAGAAAAGCTTAATGATTCTGAAAGAGATAATGTAAAGCTTTTAAAGAAGATAATAGATATGTCAGAGAGCACAGCTTCATATTTTAAGAAAACACCAAAAAGTGATGCTGAAAGTTACAGGTACGATGCTGCAACATTTAATGCAGCTACATTGTCTGTAAAGGTATGGATAGATAATAACAAACAGGTAATAGAGAGAATATTTATTAATACTGAGGTTAGATATCAGGATGCTTTGCTTAATAAAGCTCTGGAGGCAAGAGCTAATTATGTAAGCAATCATAACGTTAATACCCTGTCAAATGATGAGCTTTTGGAAAAAACCAAAAAGTTGATTTTAGAGCATGATGATGTTCAGGAATATTTCGCAGGAAAATATAAATGCTATTATGTTGATGAATTCCAGGATACAGACAGTATCCAGGAAGCCTTCATATGGAGACTGGCCTCAGAGCCAAAGGATAGTACAAAGCTAAGAGACGGAGCTCTATTTATAGTTGGAGATCCAAAACAGTCCATTTACAGGTTCCGTGGAGCCCAGCCTAACGTTTATCTTGGCGTAAAAAAACGCATGGAGGAAATGCAGGCAAAGGGCGATAAGGTCAGGGTCTATAATTTTAATATTAATTTCAGGTCTAATAATCTGATAATAGAATGGGTAAACGAAAAGTTTGGTGACGATAGCGGATTGCTTCCAATTATGGCGCCTACCTTTGATGATATTATCGCATTAAGGAGCGATTCGAATCATGTGCAGTCAAATATGTATCATTATCAGGATATGATACCATTAAAGGCTATGCCTGATGAAATAAAAAATGAACAGGATCACTGGGCTATACCTATTACTGATGACAGAAAGATCTTAGCTGGAGTATATAAATTAAATAAAGCAGAATCTGAAAAGAAAAAGACCTCAAAAAAGGGTGAGACCGAGGAAGCAAAACCGGAAGAAAATAAGGGAACAGAGAATAATAATGTAAAAAAGATTATTAAAACGGAACCGGTTATAACAACTGAGGAAGAATGCCAGGCTTTAACAGATCTGATAATAAATTTAAAAGAGAATTATTTAATAGTTGATTATAAAGATGGTGGAAAAGATGGAAGTATTCCATATACAAGAAAGATAAATAATAAAGATTTCATGATTCTTTGCAGTGGAGTCAGAAAAATGAATACTTATATGGATTATCTTTCTGCCCATGGTATTGATATACAGATAGCAGGCTCTACAATGCCTAGTAAGTTTGTAGAATTTAATGCCTTTGTAAGAATATATGACTATATAGCCAATAGAAAAGACAGAATGGCCAGAGAGGCTGCTCTTGAAAGTATTCGATTGTTAAATGACTGGTGGGGTAACGATGAGGTAGACCAGTATGGCAGATGGATAATGGATACCTTATATGATGAGACCTTCGGTATGTCACCTTTTGGTAAGGCAAAATATCTTCTTAACAGAGTATCTGCTTTGTTTAGTAAAAGTGATTCTACCTCCGCCTTTCAGATACAATCAATTCTTGCAAAGATAGAACAGATGATAGAGACAGTATGCTCTGAAGATCATGGAACAGCCAAGGATGTTTCTAAAAAATTTAAAGAATATCTAAACATTGAGGTAGCTCATGAACTGTCCTTTAAGGATCAAAATGCTGAAGAAATCATAGAAGATGAACAGGGCAACAATAATGCAGTATCAGGCGGGGCTGTTCAGTTTATGAACGTTCATAAATCAAAAGGTCTTGAGGGTAATATTGTTATCATTATGGACAGAAGAAAAGGCAATAAACCAGGTAACAGCTGTAGAATAGATGATATATATTACCCATATATAGATTTTCTGGGCGATGTAAAGGAATATGAGAAGAAGGAAACCCTTGCTGATAGAAGAAGATTGGAATATGTAGCAGCTACAAGAGCTGCAAAAGCCCTTATTTTTATGGATCAGATGGGTTCACCATGTTTATTTGGAAAAGTAGATCAGAAAAATGGCGTAACAAACGAAACCTATGGTCTTTTAGAGCTAAATAGTATAAATATGATTATCAGCGAAAAGGAGAACGGTATTGTGCCTCCAGGAAATACCAGTTATAACCTTGAGGACGAAGATAAACGAATACAAAATAAACAGCTGGTAAATGAGGAACCTCTTAAAAAGTCATTACAGTCAGTATCTCCAAGCAGCTTTGAGGATACCAGCGGTGATATAAAAGCTGAATACAGAGAGAGGGCAAAGGCGGAGGGAAAGACCTATGCCAGTGAACAAAGCGTTTCTTTGCCAAGACCTGTAGGAAATGTTTTTGGTGATGCTCTTCATATGACTATGGAAAATATTGTAAACAGATATACGGTCATAAATAAAGCAAATGATGAGCTTAAAGATAAATTGATAAAAGCATGTGTTAATAAGGCTGTAAGCGACAAAGCAGTTGATATTGCGGGCTATATTTCAAAGGAAAATAAGGAGACAGGTATAGCTGAAGAAAAGAGAAAATATCAAGCATTTCTTTTAGCCTGTGCAAGGGTTTACAATAAATACTTACAGGACACAGGACTTTTGAGTAAAGATGTGGAACAGGTACTGACAGAGCTACCATTCTCATATTATGAGGACATTGATGAAGCGGTTTCAGGACAGGTAAAGAGAGCAAACATTTACCTAAAAGAAAAGAAAAAACTGGATGATATCCCTGTATGGATGAACGGAGCAGCAGACCTTGTTATAGTATATAAGGACAGAATAGAAATCATAGATTACAAATCTGATAATGATTATCTTATATATGAAGAAGACTTCCATGAGTATCTTAAGAAAAAGTATGCCGGTCAGCTGGATAATTATAAATATGCTATGTCAAAGCTGTTCAATATGCCTGAAGAGAAAATATCTATGAGAATAATATCCTTTTCACAGAAAGATTTATCTGGAAATATATTACCTGGACATGAGGTCAGAGTACGTGAAACTATAATGAATTAGTGGCAAAATATTATACAAGTCAGATTCCAGTTTAGCGTTCGTGTCATATTATTACAAATTGCTAAATATTAAAAGAGCAATAAAAATAGTAGCATGCAATAAGCTATTTTTTTAAAATCAATAAAGGAGATGTAAGTTATGAAGGATTTATTGGCCTTATATGCGGCTTTCTTTCGCATAGGTGGCCTGACCTTTGGTGGCGGTTTGACAATGCTTCCAATGTTAAAATTTGAGCTGGTGGAAAAGAAACACTGGGTAGAGGAAGAGGATCTTCTTGATTACTACGCCGTAGGACAGTGTACACCGGGTATTATAGCTGTAAACGTTGCAACTTTTGTTGGATATAAAAAGAAGGGCGCTTTAGGAGCTATCTTTTCTACCCTTGGAATGATAAGCCCATCACTTATTATAGTATCAATACTTGCTATGTTCCTAAAACAGTTTATGTCTAATCAGACTGTGGCACATGCTATAGGTGGAATAAAAATCGTGGTATGTGCTCTTATGCTGAATACAGTTGTAACAATGGCAAAGAAAACTGTAAAAAACCTTCTTTCCGGAATATTATGTGTTTTAGCCTTTGCACTGGCTATGTTTACTCCGGTTCCAACAGTTATTCTGGTAATAGTTGCCGGAATCTTTGGAGTAATCTTATATAAGATGGGGAGGTTCAGCGAATGAGAGTATTTTTTGAATTATTCTACGAATTTTTCCAGATAGGATTATTTGCCGTAGGCGGTGGACCAGCAACCATTCCATTCCTTATGGATCTTCCCAATCGACATGATTGGTATGAGGTTAAGGATGTTGCCAATATGTTGGCAGTAAGCGAAAGTACACCAGGACCAATAGGAATAAATATGTCTACCTATGCAGGCTTTAATGCGGCAGGTTTTTTAGGTGGAATAGCTGCTACATTGTCATTAGTACTTCCTAGTTTGATAGTAATCATGCTGATAGCCAAGATCCTTGATAAATTTAGTAAAAATATGTATGTAAAGGCCTGCTTTTCAACTATACGTCCAGTTGTAACAGGACTTATAGCAACAGCAGTCTGGGGAATATTTAATTCTTCGTTATTTACAAATGCTGCAGGAGAATTTCAGTTTCCGGTTTTATTATTCCTTGCATGTATAGGATTCTACATCTTAATGAGTCTTAAGACCTTTAAGAAGCTGCATCCAGCCTTCTGGATACTATGTGGAGCAATTATGGGTATTATATTTAAGTTATAAATAATTACGAAGAGAGGACAAACATATGTTAAAAGACTTACTTCCAAAATATTACTTCGACCAAAACTACAACTGCGCAGAATCTATCTTACGTGCAGGAAACGAATATTATAACCTTGAGCTTCATGACAGGGATATGATCATGGCAGCAGCTTTTGGAGCAGGTATCCAGAGCGGAAATACCTGTGGAGCTGTTTTAGCCGGAGCCAGCATTTTATCTATGAAATATGTTGAAGCTAAAGCTCATGAATCTGAAGATATCAGACCAGTAGTGGTTAATCTTATTAGAAAATTCAATTTAAAATATGGCTCAGTATTATGTAAGGATATTAAGCCACAATCATTTAAACCAGAATACAGATGCCAGAAAACTATCGAGGCAGCCTGTGATATGTTAGAAGAGGTAATAAGCGAATACGAAGCGGAAAAAGCTAAATAACTATATAATTATTCGACGTGATTTGCTTAAAATAAAAAAGAAATGTTAAGGAGGAGCTACGAGTGAAGGTAGTAAAAAAACATGTTGATACTTTAGGTCTGGATTTGTCATTATTAGGATTTGGTTGTATGAGATTCCCTACAACTGCTGATGGCAAGATAGATGAAAAACGTGCAGAACAGATGTTAGATGAGGCTTATGCTACAGGTGTTAATTATTTTGATACGGCTTTTCCTTATCATGAAGGTGCCAGTGAACCTTTTGTTGGAAAGGTATTAAGCAAATATCCAAGAGAATCTTATTATTTAGCAACAAAGATGCCTTGCTGGGAAGTAAAGGTATTTGAAGATGCTAAGAGAATATTTGAGCTTCAGTGTAGCAGAATAGATAAGAATTATATTGATTTCTATTTGATACATGCTCTTAATAAGGCAAGATGGAATGAGATGCTTGATCTTGGAGTAGTTGATTACCTGATTAAAATGAAGGAATGTGGAAAAATTAAGAATTTAGGTTTTTCATTCCATGATGGTTATGAAGTATTTGAGGAAATACTTAATTACAGAGATTGGGATTTCTGCCAGATACAGCTTAATTATATGGATATAGACGAACAGGCTGGCTTAAAGGGATATGAGCTTTGTGCTAAGAAGAATATTCCACTTACTATTATGGAGCCTATTAAGGGCGGTTCATTAGCTAATCTTCCAGAAGAGGTAGCAGCTCCATTTAAAAGGCTTGATAAGGATGCATCAGTTTCTAAGTGGGCTTTAAGATGGGTAGCTTCTCTTGATAATGTAAAGGTGGTTCTCAGTGGAATGACAAGTGAGGAACAGCTTAAGGACAATCTTAATACATTCTGTGATTTCAGTCCTATGACAGAGGAAGAATATAAGGCCATTGATGAAGTAAGAGAAACCTTAAAGAAACGTGTTAACAATGGATGTACAGGCTGCAGATATTGTATGCCATGTCCATTTGGAGTAAACATTCCGGCAAACTTTGCTATATGGAATCAGTATGGAAAATACGGCAATGCAAACGATACGAAGTGGCATTTTGTAAATGACCTTAAGGAATCAGAGCTGGCTAAAAACTGTGCTAAATGTGGAAAGTGTGAGAAGGAATGTCCACAGAAAATTAGCATCAGAGAAGACCTTGTAAAGGTTAGCGAATGTTATGAAAGTCTGAAATAATAGCTTAAAATAGAAATAGCTTATTATTGATATGTTGATTTGTATTATATAATTTTTGCT
>JAZUFJ010000083.1:0-3267 GCA_045640645.1 Lachnospiraceae bacterium | reverse complement strand
CATTTTCACTAAGGAAGCCCTTATATTCACTTGTTTCCTTGTGAGCGCTTCTTTCATATGCCTTTCTTAATACTTCAAATCTGTTAAAATAAATTTTCTCATAATCAATATCCTCTGGATTAGTCCCAAAATCATACTGATCACATTCCTCCTTCGTAAGAAGCCCATCCTCAATAAGCATTTCCAAATCAATAAAATATGGGTTTCCAGCAAAGGTTGAAAAAGATTGGTATGGTGAATCACCATATCCGGTAGGCCCAAGAGGCAATATCTGCCAGTATCTCTGTCCTGCCATCTTAAGGCTGTCTACAAATTTATATGCACTTTTTCCAAATGTTCCTATGCCATAACATCCTGGAAGAGATGCAATTGGCATTAATACTCCACTTTTTCTCATAACGTCTCCATTTAGCCCTTAACTGCTCCAGCAAGTACACCCTGAATAATGTATTTCTGAAGGCATATATAAATTATAATAATTGGCAAAATTGTCATCATAATACAAGCCATCATAGGACCCATAGCAACGTGTCCATAGCTTCCCTTGAAATACTGAATAAGAATAGGAATCGTAGAATATTTCTTCCTGTCAAGTACAAGGTAAGGCAATAAATAGTCATTCCAAAGCCACATAGTTTCAAGTATTCCTACTGAAATAAGAGTAGGCTTTAATATTGGCATGATTATTCCAAAGAATGTCTGAATAGGGTTACAACCATCTATCATTGCTGCCTCTTCTATTTCAAGCGGTATAGATTTCATAAAACCTGAAAACATGAAAACAGCAAGTCCGGCACCAAATCCAAGATAAATAATACAAATCTTATATGGTGTATCCAGATCCAGTCTGTCGGCTGTTGAAGATAATGTAAACATAAGCATTTGGAAAGGTACTACCATTGAAAATACAAACAATCCATAGCAAAGCTTTGATAAAATACTGTTTACTCTTGTGATGTACCATGCACACATCGAAGTACATACCAGAATAAGGACAACAGATGATACAGTAATAATTAAGCTATAACCAAAAGCTGAGGCAAATCCCTGTGAGGTAAGAGCTTCAACATAGTTATAAGCTCCCGAAAAGCTCTCTGCATTAGGTAACTTAAATGCTGTATTTGTACTGATATATTTATCTAACTTCAACGAATTGATCAATATCATGAACACAGGATAAACCCAGCCAACTGCTAATATACAAAGAAGAACAAATAATGAAGATTTTGCAATTGTATTTTTCTTTTTCATTACTGCTGTACCTCCCTTGATTTTGTAACGCTAAGCTGTACTATCGAAATAAGAATAACCATTATACAGAATATAACCGCCTTTGCCTGGCCATAGCCTTTCCACTGGGCTCCTGTACGGCTGTAAAAAGTATTATAAATGTTCAATGCCATCATTTCTGATGCATGAGCAGGTTCACCACCTGTCAAAGCTAAGTTCTGATCGAAGAGCTTGAAACCATTTGTGATAGTTAAGAAAGAACAAATTGTAATGGATGGCATTACGTTTGGTATCTTTATCTTAAACAGTATCTGGTTTTCTGTAGCTCCATCGATTTTTGCTGCTTCCAAATAGTCCTCTGGTATAGCCTGAAGGCCTGCTATATATATAATCATCATGTAACCTATCTGCTGCCAGCACATAAGGATTATCAAACCGATAAAACCATATGTTGCATTAAGAGCAAGGAGTGGTTTCTCAAGAAGTGACAGAACACAGTTTAAAAGAATCTGCCAAATATAACCGAGAACAATACCACCTATCAGGTTAGGCATGAAGAATACTGTTCTAAATAAATCTGATCCCTTTATCTTTTTTGTTAAAGCAAGGGCAACTGCAAATGCAAGAACATTAATTAAAATTGTTGATACTGCTGTAAAAAGCGTGGTAAAACCGAATGACTGCCAAAATGACGAATCGGTAAACGAATAAATATAATTTGTTAAACCATTAAAGGTTGCCTTCTTTATTGTTTTGAATGAGCAGAACGATAAATAAAGACCCTGAATAAACGGATAAACAAAACCTATACAAAATGCAGCAAGTGTCGGCAACACAAATATGGGCCAGTATTTTTTTATTGCTTTTTCCATGTTACTACTCCTTTTTAACGCTGTGATTGTTAAAAAAATAGAGGGCGCAATATAAACGCCCTCTATTCAATTAAATATTTTTAAAAAACTGATTTGAATTACTTTAATGCGTATTCAGCTGCCCATCCATCTACGAAAGCGCTAACTACTGCATCCCATTCACCAGTACCAGCTGCATAAGCTGTAAGAGCTGATCCAACACCATTCTTCCACTCTTCTGAAGGCATTGTTGTGAAGTTCCATGAAACAGGTTTCTTACCTTCTGCTGTGTAAGCTCTGTCGTTAAGAACAAAGAGGTTTGTAGTATCTGCTGCGCCCTTGAAAGGTATTACACCGATAGTATCAGCAAGCATTGTTGTTCCTTCTTCTGATGTAACCATCCATGTAAGGAAATCGATTGTAGCCTGGATATCTTCTTCAGCTGCTTCATTGTTTACACACCAGTAGTTTTCTGTACCTGTGCAAAGACCCTGATTAGCTTCGTCGCCAGCGCCTACATAAATAGGAATCATAGCAAGCTGATCATCTGTCATGCCCTTACCTGTAAGGTTAGCATATTCCCAAGAACCATTCTGGTAGAATACTGCCTGTCCATCAGCAAATTCGTTTTCTGCGTCATCACCTGTCTTGCTAGCAAGATCAGCTGGTGCACATGTTGCATTGTTGATGTAAAGATCCCACATATCTTTGTAGTTATCAAGGAATGAACCCTTAATTTCTGTTGTTGTATCAATTCCATCTGCCTGGTATTCGAAGTAGATAGGAAGGTTAGCAAGATGTGTCTTGAATCTCCAGTCTGATGATCCGTCCATACCTGCTGAAGTGAAAGCAGCGAAACCAAGTTCGTCCTTACGAGCTGTGATATCTTCTGCAACCTTCTTAAGATCTGCAAATGACTTAATGTCTTCTACTGTATAACCAGCCTTTGAAAGAAGCTCTGTATTAGTGATGATACCGTATGACTCGATAACATATGCAATACCTGCAACTGCATCGCCATCATATAAAGCAAATGAATCACTTGTAAGCTCATTGTAAAGTGATGAATCTTTAAGATCTACACAGTAGTCTTTCCAGTTCTCAAGACCTACAGGTCCGTTAACCTGGAAAAGTGTAGGAGCTTCATCCTTGATGATTTCAGCTGAAAGTGTCTCTTCGTATGTTC
>JAZUFJ010000082.1:0-3554 GCA_045640645.1 Lachnospiraceae bacterium | reverse complement strand
GATATCATCATTGGTAGAGACATTGTTATTAGAAGCTTGTTAACGGGCATTACACCCATTTTGTTTCCCTGGTGTATTTCTTTCTTTTCCATTTTTTCCTCCAAGCGGATTCCATCCTAAGTACCGGAATCCATACTAAATATCGCAATTTCAACGCTTTTAACTTTATCAATTTATGATTATTATTTCAAGAGACATAATTGCTATGTTTTGGCTTGCATAGGGCATTTTTTGTATCAAAAATACTATAAAATGTATAAAATTTGAAAATATATTAAAACCTTTGCATATAGAAAGGATGCCCTAAAAATGATATACTTTTTTGTATATATCAGATATATAAGACATTTTGTGGAAGGAAGATAAATGAAGAAAACCAGAGTTTCGAATATTATTGCATTAATAATGATAACTGTTTCTGTTCTTTTAGGATGTAAGGATAGCTCTGAGGATAAATATATAAATAAGGATGCTGTCGTTAGTGATTGTGACGTAGCAATGTCGTCTGAGACAGAAAAAGAGATTACCGAGAGCGTGGAAATTGAAGAAACAGATAAAGAATCAGAAAATGAAGAAGAAGCAATAGAAGAACCTGAAGAAAGTAAAGAAGAAGAAACTGCAGAGGACAGAAAAACGGACATTAGAGATGAAGCTATGACCGTAGAAGACGTTGTAAGAGATATCGCTAAAAAGCCGATAAAGGGTATAGTATGGCTGGGAGATTCCCTTACTCAGGGTTCTCTTGGAGAAAATAATGATAATCTGGAAAATGCCCCTTACGTAAAGTTGGCAGATTATACGGATATACCAGTAGAAGGCTATGGCTTCTATGGCTATAATACTCATGATATTTTTTGGGTATATACAGACGACAGTCAGTACAATCAGGAAACAGATAAGGACAAGTTCTATATTTTATGGGTAGGCTCAAATGACTGGGTACGACATAAAGAGCCGGTAAATACTGATATTGAGCCTATAGTGGCAGAGATAGAACATTTTTTAAGCAGAGGTCCTGTAGAAAATTATCTTATTCTTGGAACAACAAAGAGAAAAGAATTGAGAGAAGAGATAGATGGAAGACCTGCTTATGAAATAATTAATGAAAAGCTTAAAGCATATTACGGAAACAGATATATGGACGTAAATGATGTTATAGATGATGAAAATGGATATGTAGAAGATAGTATTCATTTAACACAGGAAAGCTATGACAGAGTAGCGGAAAAGATAGGAAAGCTTTTACAGTAAAATCAATAATATGGACATGTGATTGTTATTAAGAAAACAACACAAAGCCGATATAATATGATAGAATAATCACAATATCCCATGAGCTTTAGCTTCTATAATTACTGACAGCTTTAGGGAAAACAGTTTATGGCGGATATAAAAGTAAAAAATGTAACGAAATGGTCGTTGAAGGGAGAAATATTATGAAAGTAATTACTTTGAGCCGAGAATTTGGAGCTGGTGGACATTCAATTGGAAAAAAGGTTGCAGCAGAATTGGGAATTGAGCTTTATGATAAGGATATTATAAAGGGTGTTGCAAAGAAAAGCGGCATTGACCCAGAAATTATCTTTAAAGAAGGAGAGGAAATTTCCAGAAAGGATACATTTATTCGTTCTATTAATCCGATATCCTATGACCAGAAGGATGCAATCTTTGATGCAGAGAAGAGCGTAATTATCGAGCTTGCAAAGAAAGGTCCATGTATTATTCTTGGAAGATGTGCAGATGTTATACTTGCAGAGGCTGGTATTGAAACTATAGATGTATTTATTTATGCAGATGCAGCTCACAGAGAAAAGAGAGTAAGTGAACTGTTAGAGATCAGTAATCCATCTGATATTCAGCGTGAGATGAAGAGACATGATCATAATAGAAGGTCTTACTATTCATACTATACAGATAAGGAGCTTGGAGATTACAAGAACTTTGATCTTATGCTTGACAGTGGAGCTCTTGGAAACGATCTTTGCGCTAAACTGATATGCGAGGCGGCTCGCAACTCATAGGCAGATATAGGTTATTAATAATGCGGTACATAGATTACAAGGTTTTAGATAATCAAATCTGGTATCGGTGAGATCATATATTTATGATCGCAATTTTAAAATATAGGAGGCAAAAGATTTGGCAAAAAAGAATTTGAACGGATTTGACAAAGAGAAATTTAAAGCAGACGTGAAGAACAACATTAAGGTTCTCTACAGAAAGACTCTTGAAGAGGCTACAGAAAATCAGATATTCCAGGCAGTTGGCTATACTGTTAAGGATACTATTATTGAAAACTGGATGGCTACTCAGAAGGCATATGAAGAGAAGGATCCAAAGACTGTTTATTATCTTTCAATGGAATTCCTTATGGGACGTGCTTTAGGAAACAGTCTTATTAACCTTAAATCATATAATGAGGTAGCAGAGGCACTTGAAGAGCTTGGTCTTGACCTTAACGTAGTAGAGGATCAGGAAAGAGACCCAGCGCTTGGAAACGGTGGTCTTGGACGTCTTGCAGCATGTTTCCTTGATTCTTTGGCATCTCTTGGATACAGCGCATATGGATGTGGTATCCGCTACAGATATGGTATGTTCCGTCAGGAGATCAGAGATGGATATCAGGTAGAGGTACCAGATAACTGGTTAAAGGATGGTTATCCATTTGAACTTCGTCGTCCTGAGCTTACAAAGATAGTTAAATTTGGTGGTAATGTCAGAGTAGACGTAGACGCTAACGGAGAAAGCCATTTTTCACAGGAAAATTACCAGTCAGTACAGGCTGTTCCATATGATCTTCCTATCGTAGGATATGGAAATGGAATCGTTAATACTCTTAGAATCTGGGATGCTCAGCCTATTGATTGCTTCCAGCTTGATTCTTTTGATAAGGGTGATTACCAGAAGGCAGTTGAGCAGGAAAACCTTGCTCGTAATATCTGCGAGGTTCTCTATCCTAATGACAATCACTACGCTGGTAAAGAGCTCAGACTTAAACAGCAGTACTTCTTTGTATCAGCTTCAGTACAGGAAATCGTTTCTAAGTACATGAGAAAGCATGATGATATTGAGAAGCTTTATGAGAAGGTAACTATCCAGATGAACGATACTCATCCTACTCTTTCAGTAGCAGAGCTTATGCGTGTGCTTATGGATGATTATAATCTTGGATGGGATAAGGCATGGGCTATTACTACAAAGACTGTTGCCTATACTAACCATACTATCATGGCTGAGGCTCTTGAGAAGTGGCCTATAGAGCTTTTCTCAAAACTTCTTCCTCGTATTTACCAGATTGTTGAAGAGATCAACAGAAGATTCTGCCAGCAGATTGAACAGGCTTATCCTGGCAATCACGATAAGATTCGTAAGATGGCTATCATTTATGATGGACAGGTTAAGATGGCTAATATGGCTATCTGTGCTGGATATTCAGTAAATGGTGTTGCAAGACTTCATACAGAAATCTTAAAGAACCAGGAATTAAGAGATTTCTATGAACTCTTCCCTGAAAAGTTCAATAACAAGACAAATGGTATTACTCAGAGAAGATT
>JAZUFJ010000081.1:0-6512 GCA_045640645.1 Lachnospiraceae bacterium | reverse complement strand
TAGTAGAGGATGGTGAGTTCGCATTAGACGTTCTTAAATATATAAATAAGCGTGTTAATGAGTTCAAGGAAGAAGATGGTAACTTATATGCTATATATGGTACTCCTGCTGAAAATCTTTGTGGTCTACAGGTTAAACAGTTTAGAAAGAAATATGGAATTATAGAAAATGTATCTGATCGTGAATATGTTTCAAATGGATTCCATTGTCATGTTACAGAAGATATTACACCTATTCAAAAGCAGGATCTTGAATACAGATTCTGGGAGCTTTCTAACGGTGGAAAGATTCAGTATGTAAAATATCCTATAGATTATAATATTGGCGCTATCAAGACACTTATTAGAAGAGCTATGGATATGGGCTTCTATGAAGGCGTTAATATGTCATTAGCTTATTGCGATGATTGCGGACATCAGGAGCTTGAAATGGATGTGTGTCCAAAATGTGAAAGCTCTAATCTTACAAAGATTGACCGTATGAATGGTTATCTTTCATATAGTCGTGTACATGGTGATACCAGACTTAATGAAGCCAAGATGAAGGAAATTTCAGAAAGGAAGAGTATGTAGGAATGAGATATCATAATATTACTAAAGATGACATGCTTAATGGCGATGGTCTGCGTGTTGTCTTATGGGTTGCAGGATGCTCTCATTGCTGTGAAGGCTGTCAGAATCCTTTAACATGGGATCCAAACGGTGGATTGCTTTTTGATGAACAAGCGAAGGAAGAACTTTTTGAAGAACTGGCTAAGCCATATATTTCCGGTATTACTTTTAGTGGAGGAGATCCTCTTCATTCAGCAAATTTATTTGAAATAAAAGCTCTAATTAGTGAGATTAAAGAGAAGTTTCCTGATAAAACAATATGGCTTTATACAGGTGATGTATGGGAAAGTATTGTTAAGCTTCCGGTTTTAAAATATATAGATGTTTTGATAGATGGAGAGTTTGTTTTAGAGAAACGTGATGTTAAGCTATTATGGAAAGGTTCATCTAATCAAAGGGTAATAGATGTTCAAAAGACATTGGCTCAGGACAATCCGTTATTCCCTGTAATTTATTGCCCTGATTATTATTAATCATCATTTTCCGGTTTTGGCAGCTACGTCATATTATAAAAATAATTTAATTTGAGGACAGTCATGAAAAGAATAGCTAAATTCCACAAGGTATCTTATGAACAGTTTGAAAGCGCATTAATAAATAATATCGATAAAGAAGATATTAAAAAAATTTATGATGAAATAAATCTTCCAAAGCGTGCTACAGCCGGTTCAGCAGGCTATGATTTTTATGCTCCTTTTGATATTACTTTAAAGCCCGGCGAGACAATATTGATACCTACAGGAATAAGAGTAGAGATGGAAAATGGCTGGGTACTTAAGCTTTATCCAAGAAGTGGACTTGGCTTCAAGTTCAGATTGCAGCTTAATAATACTGTAGGAATAATTGATAGTGATTATTTTTATTCAGATAATGAAGGACACATTTTTGCAAAGATTACAAATGATTCAAATGAGAATAAAGTAATCGATATTAAAGCTGGAACAGGTTTTATGCAGGGTATATTTGTGGAATATGGTATTACCCTTGATGATGATACTACTGATATAAGAAATGGTGGCTTTGGGTCTACTACTAAGTAAATTAAGGAAATTAAAATGAGCAAGGTTCATATTATTAAGAGCGTTGAATCAGGAAGTATAGCTGAAGAATTAGATATATGCCCAGGTGATGCTTTGTGTCAGATTAATGGGGAAG
This sequence comes from Lachnospiraceae bacterium, assembly GCA_045640645.1. Taxonomy (GTDB): domain Bacteria; phylum Bacillota; class Clostridia; order Lachnospirales; family Lachnospiraceae; genus JAZUFJ01. The sequence goes on along the minus strand of JAZUFJ010000081.1, from coordinate 4,746 downwards.
ATATAGAGGATATATTTGACTATCAGTTTATGGTTGAAGATGAATATTTGGAGATGCTTATACGTAAACCTGATGGCGAAGAATGGCTTTTAGAGATAGATAAAGATCTGGATGAAGATATAGGTATAGAATTTGAAAATGGACTTATGGACGATTATAGACATTGTAGTAATAAGTGCATTTTTTGTTTTATTGATCAGATGCCTCCGGGGATGCGTGAGACATTATATTTTAAGGATGACGATTCCAGACTGTCTTTCCTTCAGGGCAATTACGTAACCCTTACAAATATGAAGGAAAGAGATATAAATAGAATAATTAAATATCATCTATCACCTATTAATATATCATTTCAAACTACCAATCCTGAACTAAGATGTAAAATGCTTAATAATCGTTTTGCCGGGGACGCTTTAAAAAAGGTTGATACTCTTTATGAGGCCGGGATCACTATGAACGGCCAGATAGTATTATGTAAGGGTATTAACGATGGAAAAGAATTAATCAGGTCCATTGAAGATCTTTTAAAGTATGCGCCTGTATTAGAAAGCGTATCTGTTGTTCCGGTTGGGTTAAGTAAATATAGAGATGGTTTGTATCCCTTAGAGCCTTTTGAAAAAGATGATGCAAGAGAAGTTATTGATATTATTAAAAAGTATCAAAAAATCGCGATGGATAAATATGATCTTCATTTTATACATGCTTCTGATGAATTTTACTTACTTGCAGGGGAAGAGCTTCCTGATGAGGACACTTATGATGGATATTTGCAGTTAGAAAATGGTGTTGGTATGCTTCGATTATTTATTAACGAATTTGAAGAGGCATATTATGAACTGGAAAATATGCTTAATAGTAGCAAGCAGGTTATGGAAAGTGCCAATAAGACAAAGAAAACAATTAGTCTTGCAACAGGAAAGCTGGCATATCCTTATATTGTAATGTTTACAGAGAAGCTTAAGACATTATTTCCTAACATAGAGCTCTGTCCTTATGAGATAACTAATTATTTCTTTGGAGAAAGAATCACAGTGGCAGGCCTTTTGACAGGTCAGGATATAATTGAGCAGCTTAAAGGAAAAAATCTTGGAGAAAAGCTGGTTTTACCAGAGTCTATATTGAGAAGCGGTGAAATGGTATTGCTGGATGACGTGACTGTTGCAGAGCTTGAAACAGCTTTACAAGTCAAAATAGATATTGTAAAATCAAGCGGATGGGATTTTGTTAAGGTTTTAGTAGGAGATTTAGTATATGCGTAAGCAGGTTGTAGCTATTGTAGGAAGGCCAAATGTTGGTAAATCAACGCTGTTTAATGCTCTGTGTGGTGAAAGAATAAGTATCGTAAAGGATACTCCTGGAATTACAAGAGATAGAATATATGCAGATGTTTCTTGGCTTGATAAAAATTTTACCCTTATTGATACAGGCGGTATAGAGCCTGATTCTAAGGATATTATTCTTTCTCAGATGAGAGAACAAGCTCAGATAGCCATAGATACAGCAGATGTTATTATTTTCATAGTTGATGTTAAACAGGGACTTGTTGACTCTGATGCAAAGGTAGCAGATATGCTCAGAAGATCAAAGAAACCTGTTGTCCTTGTAGTTAATAAGGTTGATTCCTATGAAAAATATGTTAACGATGTATATGAATTTTATAATTTAGGGATTGGAGAGCCAATTCCTATTTCTGCTTCCAATCTTCAGGGGTTGGGCGATATGCTTGATGAGGTGGTAGCTCATTTTAATGGTGATTCTGCCCCAGAGGAAGAAGATGAAAGACCAAGAATAGCTATCGTAGGAAAGCCAAATGTTGGTAAATCATCTTTAATAAACAAGCTGATAGGCGAGAACAGAGTAATAGTATCAAATATAGCCGGAACTACAAGAGACGCGGTAGATACTCCGGTAGTACATAATGGAAAAGAATATGTATTTATTGATACTGCAGGCTTAAGACGTAAAAAGAACGTTAAAGAAGAGCTTGAAAAGTATATGGTTGTAAGGACAGTTGGAGCTGTCGAAAGAGCTGATGTTGTAATTATTATGATAGATGCTGTTGAAGGCGTTACTGAACAGGAAGCTAAGATAGCCGGTATAGCTCATGATAGTGGAAAAGGCGTGATTATAGCTGTAAATAAGTGGGATGCTATCGAAAAGAACGATAAAACCATATATCAGTTTGAAAAGAAAGTAAGAGAAATATTATCATTTATGCCTTATGCGGAAATGATCTTTATTTCAGCTTTAACGGGACAAAGAATTTCAAAATTATATGATGTTATAGATGCTGTAGTAGAAAATCATGCTTTACGTGTGCAGACAGGTGTATTAAATGAGATTATGTCTGAGGCCGTGGCGCTTCAGCAGCCTCCAAGCGATAAAGGAAAGAGATTAAAGCTTTTCTATATGACACAGGTATCAGTCAAACCACCGACATTCGTTATTTTTGTTAATGACAAAAATCTTATGCATTTTTCATATACAAGATATATTGAGAATCAGATAAGAGAAGCTTTTGGTTTTAAAGGTACACCCCTTCGATTTATTATTCGTGAAAGAGGAGAAAAATAATGGCACGTGTTATATGTTTAATATTAGGTTATGCATTTGGTCTTATTCAGACAGGTTATGTTATAGGTAAATTAAAGCATATTGATATACGTGATTATGGCAGTAAAAATGCCGGAACGACTAATGTTCTACGTACATTAGGTGCAAAGTATGCAGCTATTGTTTTAGTAGGTGATGCTCTTAAATGTGTATTAGCGGTAGCGACAGCCTATTTCTTATTTAGAAACAGCTATCCAGATATAGTCAAGCTTTTACAATTATATGCTGCTACCGGAACGATTCTTGGCCATAATTTCCCTTTTTATATGAATTTTAAGGGCGGTAAAGGAATAGCTTCTACAGCAGGTTTAGTAATATCTATGGGATGGTTTTTAACATTATTAGGTATTATTACTTTCTTTGGTACCTTTTTTATTACTCATTATGTATCTTTAGGATCAATATTAGTATATGTAGGTCTTATTATTGAAATAATTATTTTAGGTGAAACAGGAAGACTTGGTTTCCCTGAAAATGTACCACATGCAATATTATATGAATATTATGCAATAATTATATTTTTAGCTATTCTTGCCTGGTATAGACATAAGGAAAATATAAAAAGACTGCTTTCACATACTGAAAGAAAGACTTATATTTTTGGTAAACCAGAGCTGGATGTATCTAAGGATAAAAAAGAAAAGTAATTATAAAAGTTGTTTGAGGAGGTTTGGCTATGGCTAATGTCAGTATTATTGGTGCAGGTAGCTGGGGAATAGCTTTATCAATGATTCTTCATAAAAATGGTCACAAGGTTACTATATGGTCAATCATTGAATCAGAGATTAATATGCTTAAAACAGAGCATGAACATAAGGATAAATTACCAGGGGTAATACTTCCTGATGATATGATATTTACTACTGATTTAAAGGAAGCCTGTGATGATAAAAATCTTCTGGTATTGGCGGTTCCATCACCTTATACCAGAAATACAGCTCACCTTTTAGGTCCGGTAGTAGAAAAAGGTACAATAATTGTTAGCGTAGCAAAAGGAATAGAAGAATCTACACTTAATACATTATCAGATATTATTGAAGAAGAAGTACCACAGGCAAAGGTCGCTGTGCTTTCTGGTCCATCACATGCGGAAGAAGTTGGAAGAATGATACCAACAACCTGTGTAGTAGGTGCAAAGGATAAGGCAACTGCTGAATATGTACAGAATATGTTTATGAACGAAATATTCAGAGTATATACTAGTCCTGATGTACTTGGTATAGAACTTGGAGGATCACTAAAAAACGTGGTAGCTCTTGCAGCGGGAATAGCCGATGGACTGGGGTATGGTGATAATACCAAAGCGGCACTGATTACAAGAGGTATATCAGAGATAGCAAACTTAGGTGTAAAAATGGGCGGAAAGGTAGAGACCTTCTGTGGTCTTACCGGTATAGGTGATCTCATTGTTACCTGTGCAAGTATGCATTCCAGAAATAGAAAAGCCGGAATACTAATAGGACAGGGCTATTCTATGGAAGAGGCTATGAAAGAAGTCAAGATGATAGTAGAAGGTGTTTATTCTACTAAAGCTGCCGTAGCTCTTGCAAAGAAATATAACGTTGAGGTTCCAATTATAGAGCAGGTAAATCGTATTCTTTTCGAAGGAAAATCTGCAGCTGAAGCAGTTAAGGAATTGATGCTTAGAGACAGGAAAAATGAAATAACAGATTTAAAATGGCCTGAAGATAATTAATGGCTTTTGATACTTATATCATTAAATAGACTTAGAACCTGCTGCAGATAACGAGGGGGAGTCCGACAACAGGTTCCAGGTGTGAGAGTATTCTAAACCCAACCATATAGGATATAGTGGGAATAGCAACATATTTAGTTAATTGATTTATAGCTGGGAATTATTAAATAGTTTCCAGCTATTAAATTGGAATCATCATTAAGATGATTAATACTTTGAATCTCATATATAAAATGATCTAAATTATCCATATCTTTACATAAATATTTTGATCCAATCGAAGTAAGAGTATCTCCAGAATGAATTTGTATACTAGTATAGACCTTTGTCATAGAAGAGGCATTTGCATGTTCATAGTCACCGGCATAAGCGTTTTTTACAAGAATACCTGTCGTAAAAACTGTGACAAATAAAATAGCTATCAGGAAGCACAGTCT
>JAZUFJ010000080.1:0-6067 GCA_045640645.1 Lachnospiraceae bacterium | reverse complement strand
CTTTTAAAGCTGTTATCACAGATGATGCTAGTATGTCCAGGGTATCCGATAAAACTATAGAGCTTCTTGAGGAAAATGATTGTGATATATTGTTTACCTATAATGGAACTATAAAGGTAAAAAGTGATGGAAACAAAGTTGAGACAGAGCAGTAGCAGGCTGTCTGAATAGAGGTTTTGATTTACATAATAATTTAACCATAATATTCTTGATTTTAAGAGAATTTATGATACGATTAAGAATGATGAGGTTAGTATTATAATTCAGGAGGAATCAGATTAATGAAAACAAACTTTAAGGATATGTTAAAGAAGGCCCGTAAGTATATTGTTTTATCTGTAGCAGGTGCATGTGCTATGGCAGCTCTCACAGCTACCAGTGTAAAGGCTACTACACTTCATACGGTAACCTTTATTTATGGAACAAGAGTAAGCTCACAGCAGGTAGCAGATGGAGCGAACGCAAAGGTTCCTACAGATATTAATCAGGATGGATATAATTTCCATGGCTGGTTAGGAGATGCAAGATGCATTACAGAGGACAGACTTATTTTAGGAATTTATTCTCCTAAGACTCCGGAAGAAAAATGGACAGTACATCCAATGGAGTCTGTAGCAGAATCAAGCTTCCCGGTAAATATATATGGTCTTGAGCTTTATAAGCAGGATCCAACAGTTAAATTTAATAATGCTGTATCAGCGCCAGAACCGGAATGGTGGAAGGAGCTTAATATTCCAAAGGGTGTACCTGGTGTGACCTGTGCTGTAAGATGGTACAATGGATGTACAGGAGAGCTTTGGAGAACAGATATAGTTCCTTATGGTGCTACATGTCCAGATCCTGGTAACCCTTGTATAAAGGGCACAACCTTTATAGGTTGGGAAGGCAGCTGGGAGAACGTTACAGAAGATAGAAATATCCGTGCCTGGTATATTACAGATTAATTTGAGCGTATAAACATACTTGACGAAGGAGAAAAGAAATGAAAAAAATATTGGCTATTGCTTTAGCAATTAGTACCTTTTGTACTGTACTAACTGCTCCGGTAACCGCTTATGGTATGACGCAGGCCCAGATGACTACACAGCAAATGCTTATCCAGTCAGTACCTTTTTTAGAGATACAGAATAATGTTCTTAGCAAGATGAATAAGGTAGAACAGCTGAAAAAGAAGGGTGCAAGCATAGAAAAGATTATGGCAGCCCAGGCTGAGGTTGACGCAGCCTGTAAGGTATTCAGTGATACACTGACAGAGGCATATAATCCTTTAACCTATTATGGTGTATATCCTATGAGCCCACCGGATTATGATACACTTGCATATACTAATATGCATGATTATAAATTAGCTGTTTTGCATGAGACTAATCTTATCAGAAAGAATGATCTCGCTGTACAGTGTACACAGGGCGTAGCCAGCAATACATTATGGCTGATGAATGAATGTAAGGCGGAGCTTGATGCTATGGAGATTAAGGTTATGGAAAACCCTACACTTCAGCCTCAGCTTGATGAATTAAGAGCTATGTATGCTGCATATCAGGCAGAATATATTGCTGAACAGAACGCAGCAAATGGGGCAAAGGTAGAATTTGACAATTCTATTGATACATTCCCATCAGCACAGGAGAGAACAGGCGTAAATGCTTATGCCTACAAAGCACCATAGATTATCTGGAAAACCTTTAAGTGATGAATATATTTTCAACGTTCGCTTAAGGGTTTTTCTATGTCTGATTATTGCTATATCTTCTTTTTCTGTTGAAAAAATAATTTAAAAAGAATAACATATAATCTGTGTTGTCAAAAGGTGCAGAATGCATTTATAAGGAGCAGAATTATTATGGAAAAGATAAAAAGCGTTTATAAAGAAAATTCATGTTTTAAGGTATTCCTGATATCCCTTATTATTACAGGATTGGGATATGGAATATATAAGGGTATTATAGATAACTATATGGCCGAAATAGTAGGAATGGGAGAATTTGACAGAGGTCTTGCAGAGTTCTTCAGAGAGATACCGGGACTATTACTTATATTTATACTGACGGCACTGTATATGTTCTCAGCTCAGAAGCTTTATAAGCTGGGAGCTGTAATAATGCTTATCGGAATGGGTATGCTATCAGTTATATCGCCTACAAAGGTTTTAGTTACTATCGCGGTATGTATCTATTCTCTTGGCGAACATATCCAGCTTGGGATGAAGAATACTCTTTCTCTTTAGTATGCAAAGGAGAATCAGATAGGTAAGGCTTTAGGCTATCAGAATTCGTTTTACCAGGTAGGTACTCTGGTTGGTTATATCATTATTATAATAGCCTTTGCTCTTTTTGCTGCAAAAGGGCTGTATAAGCCATTTTTCTTAGTAGCGACACTAATAATGGCGGTAGGAGCCTTCTATTCCTTTAAAATAGAAGGAAACAGTGAAACAGATAAAACTAAGAGCAGATTCTATTTTAGGAAGAAATATACAAAGTATTATATGCTTGAGGTATTTTATGGAGCCAGAAAGCAGGTATTCTTTACCTTTGGACCGTATGTATTGATTTTATTCTATGGAGCGAGCGCTTCTGTTATCAGCCTTTTGTTTGCCGTATCAGCTATTTGTTGCTTCTTTTTAGCTCCTGTAGTAGGCAGAATAATAGATAAGCTGGGATATAAAATTGTAATGATAAGTGATACACTTATTTTGGTTATTGTATGCTTCTTTTATGGTTTTGCACATCATATTTTCCCTAAGGATGTAGCTTTTATTGTTTGTTGTATTAATTATATTCTTGATTCTATTATCTCCTTAGCTTCTATGGCATCTAATGTTTATGTTCAGCATATCTCTGATACAAAGGAAGAGGTTAAGGCAACAATTTCAACCGGTATTTCGGTCAATCACTTAATTACTATTCTTATAGCTCTGTTTGGCGGATTAATCTGGCAGACTCTTGGAATTGAGACCTTATTTATAATTTCTGCAATCTTAGGATTATGTAATAGTGCTTATGCGGCTACTATAAAAACTAATAAAGTGGAAAAGACAAATTAAGAGTACTGGAGAGAAAAATGAAGGAACAGTTTCAGAGGACCGAGATGCTTTTAGGCTCGGAAAACATGGAAAAACTGTATAAGGCAAGAGTGGCCGTCTTTGGCGTAGGCGGTGTGGGCGGATATGTGGTAGAGGCTCTGGCCAGAAGTGGAGTAGGGTATTTAGACCTTATAGATAACGACACAGTAGCTTTGTCAAACCTTAACAGGCAGATTATCGCTACAATGGATAATATTGGCGAAAGTAAGGTAGATGTGGCAAAGAAAAGGGTATTAAGTATCAATCCGGAAGCGATTGTGACCACATATAAAACTTTTTATATGCCGGATACCAGGAATCTATTTGATTTCTCAAAATATGATTATGTTGTAGACGCCATAGATACCGTAACAGGAAAGATAGAGCTTATCATGCAGGCCAATGAAGCAGGTGTTCCAATTATTAGCAGTATGGGAGCCGGTAATAAGCTGCATCCGGAGCTGTTTGAGGTAACTGATATATATAAGACCTCAGTATGCCCTTTAGCGAAGGTTATGAGAAGAGAGCTTAAAACAAGAGGAATAAAAAAGTTAAAAGTGGTATACTCAAAGGAAGAGCCATTAAAACCGATAGATATTTCAAATGAAAAAAAGTTAGATGAAAATATTGAGAAGGTTAACATAACAACAAAAATAGAATCTGACAAGTCCGTAAGAAGAAAGGCTATACCAGGCAGCAATGCCTTTGTTCCATCTGCAGCAGGATTGATTATAGCGGGAGAGGTAATAAGGGATCTTACAGGCTTGTGTTGACATTATTAAGTGTGATGAAATAATAATTGTAGTATGGGAATAACTTGAAAGGATACAGGGATGAGTATTGTAAAGCTTACTTTGGCAGCAATTTTGCCGGTAGTGGTCGCGATTATATTTGACAGAGCCGATAAAAAAACATCTTTTAATAAGCTTAATTTTATTGTAAAGCAGATTTTAATAGGTATTGTTTTTGGTCTCATAGCTGTGGTGGGAACAGAATGGGGTATTAAGAGAAATGGAGTGGTACAAAATGTCAGGGACGCAGCTCCACTTATAGCCGGATTGATGTTTGGAGGTCCGGCAGGAATTATAGCTGGCCTTATTGGTGGTATAGAACGTTGGTATGCGGTATATTGGGGCGCAGGTACGCTTACAAGAGTGGCATGTTCAGTATCAACCTGTTTGGCAGGTTTTTATGCTGCCTTCATCAGAAAGGTAATGTTTGATAATAAGCGCCCAACATGGGGAATGGCTCTTGGAGTAGGCGCAGTTATGGAAATATTGCATCTTACAATGGTTATGGTTACAAATGTTAACGATGCAACTGTTGCGGTATCTGTAATTGATACCTGTTTTGTACCAATGGTTGTAGCCAATAGCTTGTCTGTAATGGCGTCCAGTATTATTCTTTCGTATATTTCCCATGACAGAATAAATCTTGGTAACCTGAAGGCATCTGAAAAACCGATTTTCCTCACTATTCAGCAATGGCTGTTAATGGTTCTTACGATTGCTTTTGCTATGACAATGCTGTTTGAGTACAATCTGGAAAACAATATGATGTTAAACAATGCAAAGGGTAGCGTAAGTGACGTTTTAGTAGAGATAGGTGAAGATATCAGAGATAAATCTGATGAAGATATGATAAAGATCGCCAGATTGATTGGTCGAGAGGTAGCCTATGGTAAATATGATATAAAAAAGCTTCTAAATAATTATGATGTAACGGAAATATCTGTAATAGACAGTAATGGAATAATTATAGACAGTAATAATGAGGATTATATAGGCTTTGATATGGCCTCTGGAGAGCAATCAGCTGAGTTCCTGGTACTCTTTGATGGTGTAGATTCTCTGGCTCAGAAATATGGTCCAATAGCATCTGATCCTAATATTAAACGAAAATTTGCCGGAGTAGCTATTAACAACGGTAAAAAAATTGTACAGATATCTTATGATGCCATCGCTTTTCAAAAACAGCTTAGCAGAGAAATACAAACTGTGGCTAATAATCGCAGGATTGGGGATACCGGTTTTGTAATAGTACTGGACAGAATGGGTAATGTTGTTTCGAAAACCAGTGATGTAGATTTTAGCAACTTTAAAAAGCAGGATATCAATGTTGATGATATAGCTATAGATGATACAGTTAAGATCACTACAATTAATGATGAAAAATATTATATTGCAACAGAAGAGGTAGAGGGTTATGTATTGGTAGCTATTTACCCGTATGAGGAGGCAAGGATTACAAGAGATGCTTCATTATATATTTCTTTGTTCTCAATGCTGATAATATTTGCCCTTATGTTTGCGGTAATATATATTCTCATAAAAAATGTGGTAGTTAAACAGATAACAAAGATGACGAAATCTTTGTCTGTGATATCTAATGGTAATCTTAATGAAGTAGTGGACGTAAGATCCAATCAGGAATTTTCATCTTTATCAGATGATATTAATGCTACTGTAAATACATTGAAGCGCTATATTGCAGAGGCAGCTGCGCGAATAGATAAGGAGCTTGATTTTGCTAAAGCCATACAGCATTCAGCTTTGCCGGCACCTATCAGTCAAAAGAGCAGCTATGATATCTATGCAACCATGGATGCAGCCAAAACTGTAGGCGGAGATTTTTATGATTTCTACATAACAAATGAAAATACTTTGAACTTCCTTATCGCAGACGTATCAGGAAAGGGTATTCCTGCAGCGATGTTCATGATGAGAGCAAAATCAGTTTTGAGAAGTATTACAGAGTCCGGATATCAGGTGGATGAGGTGTTCACAAGAGGAAACGAAGCATTGTGTGAGGGTAATGATGCTGATATGTTCGTAACAGCCTGGCAGGGTGGAGTGGATCTGGCTACTGGAAAGCTCTTATTTTCCAATGCCGGCCATAATTTGCCTGCCGTAAAGCATAAGGATGGAAAATTTGAATACCTTCAGCAGAAAATTAATTTTGTTTTGGCAGGTATGGAAGGTGTCAAATATAAAATAAATGAAGTTC
>JAZUFJ010000079.1:0-5948 GCA_045640645.1 Lachnospiraceae bacterium | reverse complement strand
TATCTCAGCAATGATGCATGGATATATTCCATTTGATAAAAACGGAGAGCTTCTTGCACATTTTAGAACATGGAGAAATACTATTACAGGACAGGCATCAGAAGAGCTTACAAAGGTATTTGATTTCCATATTCCACAGCGCTGGAGTATAGCTCATCTTTACCAGGCTATTCTTAATAAAGAGCCACATGTTAAGGACATTGCTTTCTTAACTACTCTTGAAGGATATGTACACTATGTTCTTACTGGAAAGAAAGTACTTGGTGTTGGTGAAATAGCAGGTATGTTCCCTGTTGACGCTAATACAAAGGATTACAATCAGAGAATGATAGATCAGTTCGATGCACTTGTTGCTCCTTATGATTTTGACTGGAAGTTAAGAGATATTCTTCCTTCAACATTATACGCTGGAGATAATGCTGGAACATTAACAGAAGAAGGAGCAAAATTCCTTGATCCTTCAGGAAACTTAAAGGCTGGTATTCCATTATGTCCTCCAGAAGGTGATGCTGGAACAGGTATGATAGCTACAAATTCAATTGCAAAACGTACATGTAACGTATCAGCTGGTACATCTATTTTCGGTATGGTTGTTATGGAGAAAGACCTTTCAAAGCCTCATGAGGAAATTGACGTAGTTACTACTCCATGTGGAGATCCTGTAGCTATGGTTCATTGCAATAACTGTACTTCAGACCTTAACGCATGGGTAAACCTCTTTAAGGAATTCGCTGAGACATTTGGTATGGACGTTGACATGAATAAGCTTTACTCAACTCTTTATACCAAGTCATTAGAAGGTGATAAGAACTGTGGCGGAATGGTAGCATATAACTATTTATCAGGTGAGCATATCACACACTTTGAAGAAGGACGTCCATTATTTGTACGTACTCCTGAAAGCAAATTCTCACTTGCTAACTTTATGAAGCTTCATCTCTTCTCATCACTTGGAGTACTTAAGACAGGTTTTGATATCCTTATTAAGGAAGAAAAGGTTAGCATTGATAAGGTACTTGGTCATGGCGGATTATTCAAGACAAAGGGCGTAGGTCAGAAATATCTTGCTGGAGCACTTAATACTCCTGTTACAGTAATGGAAACAGCTGGAGAAGGTGGAGCATGGGGTATCGCTATTCTTGCTTCTTATATGATCAACAAGAATGATGGAGAAAGCCTTGCAGACTTCCTTGACAACAGAGTATTTGGCAATGTTCCAAGCGAAACTCTTGATCCAGATACAGAAACAGTAGAAAGCTTTGATGAATTTATGAAGAATTACACAGCAGGTCTTCAGATCGAAAGAGCAGCTGTTGATTGCTTAAAATAAATTAAAATTATATAGCAAAGTTTAAAATAAAAATGAGCCGTGGATGTGTGTACCATGGCTCATTTTGTATGAAAAATAAATTTGTTAAATTTTTAATCCAACATTTGTAATGTGAAAAAATATTTGAATTTATTTCTTTGTATCCTGAGATGCATCATATTTGAATCTGTAGTTAGAATCGTAGTTATCAATTCCAAATCTTTTAGCTTCTTTCTTTCCATTCCATAAAAAGCTGAAATGAAGCTCTGTACCATCCTTTATTCGCTTAAGATTACCCATATGACGATACCAAATAAATACTGTAGCTATAAACAGAATAAGTGTTGACTGGATACTCCGGCTTACAACACCATACATTATAGGAAAGATCACAGATACCGTTAAAGGAACAAAACAGATGTAATCAGTGATAATAGCTATAAAAATAGCAATTGTAAGAAGTATAACAAACATTCTGAAATCAAGAGCAAGAATAGAACCGCCAAGGGAAGCCAAGCCTTTACCACCTCTAAATCCCATATAGAATGGAAAGATGTGTCCAAGAATAACGCTTGTGGCAGCAATGCTTCCGGCAAAAGCAATTTCTGGAAAAAGTGCGATGGCTACTTTAACAGCAAAAAAGGCTTTAAATATATCAACTATAGCAACTATAAAGCCTGCTTTCTTTCCCATAAGGATTACTACATTTGAAGCCCCGGCATTTTTGGAACCATGTTCTCTAAGATCATAGCCTTTTGATTTAGATAATAAATAAGATAAATTAATACAACCTATAACATATCCTAAAAGGATACAGGTCACTATCGGAATTATAAAGTTCATATAAAAACCTCCTTTATAATACAAGACAAAACGAAAATTAAATTTGATAAATGATAACTTAACTACCAAAACATTAGTATATATCAAAATTAAAAAATCATCAAATTTTAGATGGGTATTTTTTTAATTGAGCAATTATTGTTATGGAATATGGATATTAGTTGTCCGGTAGTTCACTTTCAAGTTGTTTTGGAGTATAATCGAAAAGACATGGTTTACGTCAAATAAATGTTATACATAAAGGGTGAAAGAAATGAGCGAAATCGAAAAGAAAGAATCAAACAATGCTATGACTAGTAAGGAAAGAAGAGTAGAAAGAGAAAAAGAAAGAAAAAAAGAAAAAAATGAAATAATGATATGGAAAATAGGTGGAATAGTAGTTGGTGTGATTGTTCTCTGTATTGTTGTATGGGGAATAGTAGCAGCAGTTATGAACGGTTCAACTAAGGTAGTGGCATCAAATGATTATAGTGCAGAGCTGTTAGATAATGGATTTGTTAAGGATGTTAAGGCTCTTGACTGCGTAACACTTCCTGATTATAAGAACCTTGTAATATCACTTGCAGAAGTTGATTATTCTGATGAGGAAGTAGACAGTGATATTGAAAATGTTATGGCAACACATATGTATCTTAGCAATGACACAGATAAACTGGTTGAAGACGGAGATACAGTAAACATAGATTATGTTGGATATATTGATGATGTTCCATTTGAAGGTGGAGACAGTAGAGAGCAGGGATATGATCTTTCCATTGGTTCTCATAGCTTCATAGATGACTTTGAGGAGCAGCTTATTGGACATGGAATAGGTGAGCTGGTTAAGGTTGAGGTTACTTTCCCTGAAAATTATGGAAAAGAAGATCTTGCAAATAAGGATGCAGTATTTGATGTTACTATTCATGGAATATATGTAACACCAGAGCTTACAGATGAATTTGTATCAGAAAACTTCCCTGAATATGCCAGCACAGTTCAACACTACCGTGCATATTTAAAGAATATGGGTTATGAGGCTAATCTTAGCGATTATCTTACAAATTATCTTGCTGAAAATACTGTAGGTAATAAATATCCAAAAGAATATTTAAAGAATATTATGTCTGTACAGAAGATGATGGATCAGGAATCATTTAATTATATGAACCAGATGTCTCTCAGCTATTATGGATATAATATGTATCAGACATTCGAAGAATATGTTGGCAAAACAGAAGCAGAATATGATAAGGAACTGGGAGAAACCTGCAAGGACGTAGAGAAGGAAGCATTGCTTTACCAGGCAATTCTCGAGAACGAGGGTATGACAGTTACCTTTGATGAATATAAGAACTATGTGCTTGATATGGGAGCTACTGAAGACGACATGAACAGAGAAATAGATACCTATGGAACAGGTTTTGTCCTTCAGAATTATGTAAGAATCAAAGCTCTTGATGTAGTTAAAGGATATGCAACAGTTCAGTAAATAATAGATATAGTACAGCTCAGAAGTGTAGGAGGAGATATGGGAGATTATATCAAATTAAAAGATATTGCTTCTCATTTAGGATTTAAAAAAGGAGATAACATATTCGTAACATCAGATGTAAAACAGCTATTGTACAGTCTTTTAGAAAATGGCGATGATACGGATTTAAATATTCTTATAGATGGGATAATAGATGTTATAGGTGAAGAGGGCACTCTTGTATTTCCTACATTTAACTGGGCTTTCTGTAAGGGAGAAACCTTTGATTATTATAAGACTCCCTGTAAAACAGGCTCTTTAGGTAAATTGGCTTTAAAGAGAGATGATTTTAAAAGAACTAAGCACCCTATTTACTCTTTTGCCGTTTGGGGAAAGGGCAAAGAGGAAATGTGTGCTATAGAGAATAAAAGCTCATTCGGCTATGATAGTCCTTTTACATATATGACAGAGAATAATTTCAAAAATCTGTTTATTGATAAAGAGCTTATGCATTCATTTGTGTATGTTCATTATGTTGAGGAACAGAATGGACCGGTTCCATATAGATTCTTAAAGGATTTCACAGCAGACTATATCGATGAAAACGGAAAGGTATCAAAACGTACATATTCTATGAACGTAAGATATCTTGATATGGAAGTAGAAAACAGAATAGATGATTATGAGCCGGAATTTGAGGCAGCAGGAGCAGAAAGACAGTTTTATATTAACGAAATATTATACAAGGTTATAGATTTGAAGAAGGCTTTTCCAATAATAGCAGAAGATGTCAGACATAACAGGTCAAGAAAACTTTGTTATTATACAGGACAGGATAGTACAGTTTGTCTTAAGGAAGGCCGTGAAATGTTTGATCTGTGTAAGGAAATGTTTCCTATATGCAGGAGTATCACCGGTAATGGTGTGAGACAGACCTTTGATATTTTAAAGAAGCATATGCCTGAAATGCAGTTGTTTGAAGTGCCAACAGGTACACAGGTATTTGACTGGACGGTTCCAAAGGAATGGAATATAGAAGAAGCCTATATAGAAGATGAGAACAAAAACAGGATAGTGGACTTTAAGGAAAACAATCTTCACGTTTTGGGCTATTCTGTACCGGTAGATAAGGTTGTTACATTAGAAGAATTAAATGAGCATTTATATTCTCTCAAGGATCAGCCAGAGGTTATGCCTTATGTTACATCTTATTATAAGGAAAGATGGGGATTTTCAATGTCCCAAAACCAGAGGGATAGCCTGAAGGAAGGCAACTATCATGTTGTTATAAAATCAGAACTAAAAGATGGAAGCCTGACCTATGGGGAACTGTTGATTCCAGGAGAAAGTGAAGAAGAGATATTCTTTTCAAGCTATACCTGTCATCCGTCAATGGCTAATAATGAATGCTCCGGACCAGCGCTTATGGCTTATTTGGCAAAATATATTATGAGTATGCCAAAGAGAAGGTATTCATATAGATTAGTACTTCTCCCTGAGACAATAGGGTCTATAACATATCTTTCAAAAAATCTTAAGGATATGCAGAAAAAGATAATTGCAGGCTTTAATTTAACCTGTGTAGGAGATGATAGAACTTATTCTATTATTCATTCCAGATATTCGGATACACTGGCAGATAAGGTTTTAACTAATATTTTAAAGAATCACTATCCGAAATATGATGATTATTCATATTTAAAGAGAGGCTCTGATGAGAGACAGTACCAGGCTCCTGGAGTAGATCTTCCATTGGTATGCTTTTGCAGGTCAAAATATCATTTATATCCGGAATATCATACCTCTGCTGATAACTTAGATATCATATCACCAGATGGACTGGCAGGAAGCTATGAGGTAATGGTAAAGTGTATAGAAGCTTTGGAAAATAACTATACCTACAAGGTTACCTGTCTTTGTGAACCACAGCTCGGAAAGCGAGGACTGGTACCTACTATGAGCTCAAAGGAAACCTACCAGCAGACTCTTGCACTAAAGGATATTTTAGCTTATGCAGATGGAAGAAACGATCTTATAGAGCTAAGCAATATAATAGAGGTACCGATTTCAGTGATTGTTCCTGTTATAAAAAAGCTTTTGGATGCAGGATTATTAGAAAAACTTTAAGATATGAGGTAAAAGAATGAAAAGAGAAGAAGTATTTAGTAAGGTTCAGGATATATTCAGAGACGTATTTGATGATGATGAGCTTGAAATAAGTGATTCCACAAATTCTGATGATATAGAAGATTGGGATTCCCTTGAACATATATCTCTTATAATAGCTATGGAAAAAGAATTTTCCATGAAATTTGATATTAAAGAAGTAAACAAAAGTCGGAGGCC
>JAZUFJ010000078.1:0-11628 GCA_045640645.1 Lachnospiraceae bacterium | reverse complement strand
AATATGGAAACAGGAGAGCCAGATCATGGAGCTACCTGTCAGGGCTACAGAGATGGATCTGCCTGGGCAAGAGGACAGGCCTGGGGTGTTTACGGATGTGCTCTGGCATATAAGTATACTAAGAGAAAAGAATATATTGATATATTTAAAAATGTTACAAAATATTATCTTGAACATCTGCCAAAGGATATGGTTCCGTTCTGGGATCTTGAATTTACTGATGGTGATGACCAGCCAAGAGATTCTTCCAGCGCATCTATAGCTGCCTGTGGAATGCTTGAAATGAGCAAGTCTATGGATGAAGAGGATGCAAAGATATATGTAAAATATGCAAAACAGATGTTGAAATCAGTTTATGATAATTATTCTGTAAAGGATCATGAATCATCTAACGGACTGGTTTTACATTCTACATATTCTAATCATTCACCATATAATACCTGCAATCATTATGGTGTAGATGAGTGTAATTCATGGGGTGATTACTTCTATATGGAGGCTCTTATGAGACTGAATAAGGACTGGGAGCTTTATTGGTAGCCAGATTATCCAGATTTTTTTGTTCGGTTATTCGTGTTTGAAAGCTTTGTGGAAAGCTGTTAATAGTTGGGAGAAAATGATATGTCAACATTTGCTATGAAGGTTCTTGATAAGAACGGATATACAAAATCTGTGAGCCGTGGTGAGGACATGGTAAGTCTTGTGCATCCTATGGAATATGAGGAAGGCGACAGAATAGTATTTGAAACGAATGAAAAAGGTATATACGTATTTTTACAGTTTGATGATGCAATGGGGGCGTCCCTTTGCTATGTAACAGGAAATGTTGATTTCTATGTGCCATTTGGAGAAAAGAGAATATCATATTCACCAAAGGTATTTATAGGAAGTAAGCATTATATATATGCAAGAGCTGCCAGAGAGGATGAAGTAAAGGCATATAGGAATCTGGCGTTCAATATTAATGATCAGCATGGCGATACAAATTGTTTTCCACATGCTACAGCTAATGTAGAGACAAGAGGCGAAGCAGTTTTCGCTGCCAGAAATGCTATTGATGGAATCTGTGAGAACAGATCTCATGGAGAATGGCCATACGAATCCTGGGGTATTAATAGACAGGATGATGCATATATGGTTCTTGATTTTGGAAGAGAAGTAGAAATAGATAAAATAGTATTATATACAAGAGCAGATTTCCCTCATGATGCATGGTGGAAGCAGGTTACTATTTCTTTCTCTGATGATACAGAGCTGGTTTGGGAGCTTGAGAAAAGCCGTTTAGGACACGTAAAAGAGATTGAACCTAAAAAGATAAAATGGCTTAAGCTGGAAAAGCTTATAAAAGCAGATGATCCATCACCTTTCCCAGCTTTAAGTCAGATAGAGGTATACGGAAGGGATATCTAAGCAAGATAAGATATCATTTTTAGAGAAGTTTTTTAGTTATTGTATGTATCAGATGTTTTGTGGTGGTGTCATCCATCCATTACATTTCAAAAATGAATTATCCTGAACACAGGACATTTGTTTCCTGTATTTCATAGGGGTGGTTCCAAATATTTCTGAAAAATGTCGGTTAAAGCTGCTTATGGAGTGGAAACCGACATTTTCTGATATTGTAAGAATAGGGTCCTCTGTAGTTCTTATCTGTATAGCAGCGCTATTAATACGCATTCTTATAAGATATTCCATAGAAGAATATCCCATAATAGAGGTAAAGGTTCTCCTGAAATGTGATGGAGAAATATTACACATATCTGCCAGATCATCCATTGGAAAATCAAGCATATAATTTTGTCTTATATATTCTATAGCCGGAGCGATAATCAGGGAATTGTCTTTTTCCTGCAGGATATGTTTGTCTTTAGGATCAGCTTCGTTATAGATATTTATCAGTCTTATAGTTAAGGATAAAACCAGTCCACGTATACTATACTGAAAATTATTTTGCTTATTCTTCATATCCTCTGCGATTTCTTTTGCCAGCATGGCTATATCAGGATAAGCCTCTTCATCAAAAATATTCCAGTAATTCCTGAGAAGGAGCTTCAAAGAATCACGACCGGAGATGAGATCAAGAGGAAAATGGGAATTTAAAAGCTCTTCTACGTTAACATACAAATAAGTCCACTTACTGGCACACCCTTTTGTAGAATAAGTAGTATGGGGAACATCACATCCTATTATTACTGTATCGCCCTTTTTAAATTGTCGAACCTCACCAGAAAATTCCATGTAACCACTATCAGATTCACATATCCCTATTTCCAGGCAGTTATGAAAATGAAGAATACCACTTTTTTTGTCAGATATTCTCCAATGCTCACCGGTTAGGATAATAATTGGAAAATAAGCCGGAAGCTTATAATTTCTATATTCTATGTCTGTTCGCTTTGGTCTTGCCATATATATTCCTCTTAATCTGAATTGCATTTTTTGGCTTTTATAGTTATAAATATAAATCACATGATATGAACTATCAATAAAAAATGACCACAAATATAACGAAAACTAATACGTTTTAGTAAAATAACACGAAAAATAAGCGCTAAAAATGTGAATAACACACAAAAAGAATGAAAGTAGAAAAAATAAATGATCATTTTTGCATAGAAGAAACAAGAGTATGATTAGAAATTGATGTTTTAGTAGTTCATAATTGAATTATGCAATATAGCAGAGATGTTCTGTTTAACAATCTGTTTAATAATAAAAAAGATGTTTTAAATGGAGGTACAAAATGGCACGTGAAAACCAGACAGTGAAAACCAAGGTTTCATGGAAGTCTGCTTTTAAAAGAGACTGGCAGTTATATTTAATGTTACTGTTTCCTATTCTTTTGGTAGTAATATTCCAGTTTGCAGCATACCCAGGATTGAGAATGGCATTTATGAATTATAAGCCGGCAAAGGGTTACGCAGGTAGCCAATGGGTAGGAATGGGAACCTTTGAAAAAATATTTAAGGATAAGGACTTTATTAATTCTTTAAAATCAACATTGGCATTCAACTTTTTAGATTTGCTTTTAAGCTTCCCAATGCCAATACTTCTAGCACTTATGCTCAATGAGCTTAGGGCACAGAAATTTAAGAAGGTTTCACAGACTGTTCTTTATCTCCCACACTTCCTTTCATGGGTAATTATTGGATCAGTTGCCTATACAATGTTTAGACCAAGCACAGGTCTTGTTAACATAGCTCTTATGAACGCAGGTATCATAAAAGAAGGTATTCCGTTCTTAACAGAGCAGTGGCATTGGGCTGTAACCTATCTTTTGGTAGGTGTATGGCAGACAATGGGATGGGGAACAATCATATATCTGGCAGCTATTACCTCTATAAATGGAGAGCTTTACGAAGCAGCAATGATAGATGGCGCGAACAGATGGAAAAGAATGTGGCACATCACTCTTCCGGGAATTAAGGGAACTGTTGTTACAATGCTTATTATGAACTTAGGACGAGTAATGACATCAAACTTCGAAAGACTTGATTCCTTTGGAAATACAAAGGTTAGAGATTTCTACTATCAGTTGGCTATATATATCTACGAAAAAGGTCTTGCCGGAGGAAACTTCTCAAAGGCTACAGCAGTTGGTTTATTCCAGTCTATGATCGGCCTTATTCTGGTACTTGTAGCTGATAAGGTAGCCAAGATGCTTGGCGAAGAAGGATTATTATAAGGAGGTGTACCATGGCTAAGAAAAAAGAAGTAGAAATAGAAACAATATCAGATGGTACAAGGGCTGTTAATAAATACAGATTAAGCGATTTCCTTATAATGTTATTCATCTTTATTTTGTGTCTGACATGTATTTTACCTTTCCTGCATCTGTTAGCAAAATCAATATCATCAGATACCTATGTAATAGCAAAACAGGTATATTTCCTGCCAAAGGGAATAAACTTTGATGCTTACAGATCAGTAATAGAAGATGGAAAGCTTGTAAAGTCCTTTGGATATACAGTAGTTATGGTTTTCATATTTACATTTCTTGGAATGGTAGCATGTACATGTGCTGCATATCCACTTTCAAGAAAAAGATTAAAAGGAAGAACATTTTTAGCATTTCTTTTAATGATACCAATGTACTTTACAGCAGGACTTATTCCTAACTATCTTCTTATGAAGGATCTTCATTTGCTTGACAGCATGTGGTCACTTATTTGGCCTCTTATATTCTCACCATATAACATGCTGATAATGAAGACCTATTTCCAGAGCAGTATTCCAGATAGTTTGGAGGAATCAGCTTTTCTTGATGGAGCCAGTAATTTCCAGATTTTATTTAAGATAGTATTACCATTATCAAAGC
Organism: Lachnospiraceae bacterium; assembly: GCA_045640645.1. Taxonomy (GTDB): domain Bacteria; phylum Bacillota; class Clostridia; order Lachnospirales; family Lachnospiraceae; genus JAZUFJ01. The sequence goes on along the minus strand of JAZUFJ010000078.1, from coordinate 7,310 downwards.
CTATACTTGCAACATTATCACTTTTCTATGCTGTAGGTAGATGGAACGCATACGCTGATGCAAAGTACTATATTAAGGATCAGGCAAAGATGCCGGTACAGCTTATTCTTTCAAGAATGGTATCTTCAGCATCTGATGCATCAACAATGGCTCTTGAAGCAGTAGTAAATACTACAACACCAGAAGTATTACAGGCTGCAGCAATTATGTTTGTAACTATTCCTATTATTTGTGTATATCCTTTCCTTCAGAAGTACTTTGTTAAGGGTGTAATGGTAGGAGCAGTTAAGGGCTAAAGATTATAAAAAAATAAATAGTAAAACAATTAAATAAAGTAGTTAACCCCTGGGGGGTTCTATATAAAAATGTTTTTCAAAATTTTAAGGAGGAAAATTTTAATGAAAAAGAATGTATTAAACAAATTGTTTGCTACTATTCTTGCAGGTGCAATGGTAGTAGGAACATTAGCAGGCTGTGGATCAGCTCCAGCAGCTGAAGAAGCACCAGCAGCAGAGGCAGCAGAAGCAGTTGCTGAAGAAGCTGAAGTAGAACCAGTTGAAGTATCAGCAGAAGCTGGTATCGACGGATGGACAGCATTTGATGAAGAAGTTACTCTTAAGGTTGCAGTTTATGACCGTGGAGCAGAAGGTATCGATCCTGTAACAGAAAATGGTTACACAGAATATGTACAGGCTAACTTCGGTGACACATACAACGTAAAATTTGAATTTGTACCTATTACACGTTCAGACGTTATGACAGATTATGCTCTTCTTGCAGCAGCAGATGATCTCCCAACAATCCTTATGGAATATGATTATCCAAAGGTTGTACAGTGGGCTAACGATGGATACCTTCAGACAATCGACCTTGCTGATTTTGCTGAAGTAGCTCCAACATACTACAACAGAATGGTTGAGCTTGGACAGCTTAACTACACAGATGTAAATGGTGATACATATTTCTGTCTTGCAGAAAGACCATACTACAACACAACATATACTTTCGTAACAATGGTTCGTATGGACTGGTTAAAGGAAGTTGGATATGATCATGTTCCAGCATCTTATGAAGAATACATCGATGCTATGACAAAGATTAAAGAAGCAGGTATCTGCGAGAACCCAATCCCAGGTGGAGACGGACTTGGCGCTATGATCACAGCTTCAGCTACATGTGATACAGCTGGATGGAGCTTCAGAGATTACCCTATCGATGCTACAGATTGGGCTAAATACTCATCACTTTCTTGCCCAGCTCTTCCATACAAGGCTACAGAGAAGATGCTTAAGAGATACAATGCAGAATACAATGCAGGTCTTTGGAACCCAGAATACAGCATCACTGATACAGAAACAGCTAAGGCTAACTTCATCAATGGCAAGCAGTTCAGCTATGGTGGATATATGACAACAACATGTGATTGGTTAGACAGCTTCTATGCAGCTAACCCAGATGCAGAGCTTGCTATCGCTTCTAACTACTCATCAGTAGAACCAGGCGTTATCGACTTCCCACAGATGAGATCAGATAACCCTTATGGTATGACAATTGGATTTGGTAAGGACGCTACAGAAGATCAGTTAAAGGCAGCTTGGATGTACATGGAATGGGCTACACTTAACATTAAGGAACTTCAGGCACATGCAGATGATTGGAACAACTTCAACAATTCTAAGGACTTCTGGTGTGTAACTATTGAATCAGTTAAGAAAGATACTATCGAAGAATCTATCGCAGCTATCGCTCCTCAGGGACTTCCAAAGGATTTCTCAGAAGAAATGATCGCAAACTACAACCAGCTTAAGGAAATCGCTGATGCAGGACATGCTTACACAGACCCAGCTTTCTCAGTAGCTATCGAAGCTGAATCAGAATATGCAGAATCACTTCTTTCACTTTACGTAGTTGACTTTGACAAGCTTGTTACTTGCCCAGTTGATGAATTTGATGAGCTTTACGCTGTATTAAGCCAGGAATACCTTGATGCAGGTTACCAGGAAGTTATCGATGAAAGAGCAGAAGCTTATGAAAACGGTAACTCAACAAAGCTTCCTTTCTAATTATATTTAGAAATATTTAAGTGTGAAAACACGAAGTAAGAGAAATTAAATTTTTTGATTAATGATTTCAGTAGTTTGGACCCTTCCTAGAAAATGGAAGGGTCTAACACTGAAAGAAGAAGGTTAAGTCATGAGCGGATTAAACTACGATAAAAAACAGATAGAGAATTTAATAGATTTAATAGTAGTACGCACAATGCGTATGGATCTCACATGGGATTGGCCATGTGGAGTAGCATATTATGGAATATGCAAAGCATATGAAGTAACTAAAAACGAAAAGTATCTCAATCTTGTAAAAGAGAGAGTTGATAAATATATAGAATTAGGTCTTCCAAAGGTATGGACAGTGAACACATGTGCGATGGGACATTGTCTTATTACTTTATATCAGGCTACAGGCGATGAGAAATATTGGGAAATTGCCATGAGCAAAATAGATTATCTTAAGAAAGAAGCTTTAAGATTTGCAGATAATGTTTTACAGCATACAGTATCAGCAAATAATGATTTTCCAGAGCAGTGTTGGGCAGATACGTTGTTTATGGCTGCGTTCTTTATGTTAAGAGTAGGAGTAATACTTAAAGATGAGGAACTGATAGAAGATGCCTTAAACCAGTATTTCTGGCATATTCAGTATCTTCAGAACGAGAACACCGGACTATGGTATCACGGATATAACAACATTACTAAGGATCATATGTCAGGTTTCTATTGGGGAAGGGCTAACTGCTGGGCAGCATATACAATGTCTCAGGTTGGCACTATTCTTCCAGAGGCATATTTATATCCAAAGTTCTTAGAGATTGTGGGCTCTCTTAATGAGCAGTTAGCATCTCTTAAAGAGCTTCAGACAGAAAATGGATTATGGAGAACTATTCTTGATGATGAAGAATCTTACGAAGAGATCTCAGCATCTGCAGGTATAGCAGCAGCTATGATAGAAAAGGGAAATCCTCTTCATCTGGAATATATTAATAAGTCTGTGAAAGGTCTTATAGAAAATGTTTCAGAGGATGGCAGAGTAATGAATGTTTCCGGTGGAACAGCTGTTATGAAGGACAGAGAAGGATATATGGGAATATCTAAAAAATGGATTCAGGGCTGGGGACAGGGAATGGCTCTTGCATTCTTTGCAGGTATTCTAGACTACGAAAATAAACGCAGTGATGGCGCTTTATAATTAGCATGGTGATCTGAAGAAGGATAGAGTACGGTGATAAAATCTGATAATTATGTTTCCGTAAAGGTAGAAGAAAGCGGGAATTACAAGGTAAAAGTAAAGCTTCATGCATACAAAGCTGAAAAGGGAGTCTGTGTTTATCTAAACAGACGAAGACTTGTTGATATACTTGATTTTTCAGCAGATGAGGACATAGAAAAGAGCTATATCGTTAACGTGTGCCAGCTGATACCTTGCGAATTTGATGATCCAAAAGAATACGTGGATATGATACGTATAGAGATTTTGGTACCTACTGAAAGCGTAAAAATAATTGATTATAGTTATGAACCCTGGGAAGGAGCTACCTGTTATATAGCTGGAGATTCCACTGTTACAGATCAGAGCGCTGAGGTTCCATTTATAGCAGCTGAGACTTATGCAGGATGGGGGCAGATGCTTTCATATTATACAGGCGAAGATTATGCAATAAGCAATCACGCCCATTCAGGTCTTACTACAGAAACTTTTAGATCAGAGGGACATTATAAAAATATAACAGATAATATAAAAAAGGGAGATATCTGTATTTTTCAGTTTGGACATAATGATCAGAAAATCTGGTATCTTATGGCAGAAGACGGATACAGAAAAAATCTTATAAAATATATAAACGAAATAAGAGAGCTGGGTGGACAGCCGGTTCTTGCAACATCGTTAGTACGAAATACCTGGAACAGGGATGGCTCCTATAATGATCTGCTTATGGAATATGCAGAAGAAGTAATAAAAATAGGAAAAGAAATGGACGTTCCGGTACTTGATCTTCATAAAAGAAGTAAAGAATTTGTTATGAAGACAGGACGTATAAATACATCATCATATCTTCATCCAGGTGATGCCACACATAGCAATGACTATGGTGCTTATAAATTTGCCGGTTTTATATATGAAGAAATGAAGAATCATTCTCTTTTTAAAACAAGAGATATTGATATATATGAGTATGAGCCTTCTAAGGCAGAGGCTAATATAAATATTATAGACAATAAAACGAAAAAAAATGAAAAAATAGTAGCCGGTGATATAACAGAAAATCGACTATCACAAACAGAGTCTATAATAGCTGCTATAAAAAAGGCAAAGGAAGAATACAGGCAATATATAGAACAAAAATAAAAAAAATAGAGAAATAAGGAAAGGATTAATGCCATGACAGATTATAAGAAGGGTGGTTTTACCCTGCCAGGCGAGGCCGGATATGAAGAGCTGACTTTAAAAATGGCAGAGAAATGGGGCGCAGATGTTATTCGTGACAGCGATGGAACAGTGCTTAGTGATGAGATAACCCAGGCAGGTTATGATATATATTCCACTATCTGTATAATAAGAGAGCATAACGAATGGGCCAAAAATCATGCTGATAAGCTGCAGCAGACTTTCCTTATGTCACAGCCTAAAATCGCAACAGAGGATCCGCTGACCATCCATTTGTTAGATGGTTATTTTGAAGAGCAGTTTAGTGTTAACGATAGTGATGCATCCTGTAAATACTGGGAAGTTTACGACAGGACTACAGGAGAAAAGGTAAGCGATGATAAATGGGTAGTAGATAAAGAGACCGGAAATGTTGTAATACAGGATATTACCCTTTTCCACGAATATACAGTGAACTTTATGGCATATCGTATATGGGAAGAAATTTCTATGTACAATCACGTAACCAATAATTGGAATAAAGAGCATTTGGTTCCTATAGATCCAAGAAGTAGTGAAGCTCAGGATTATTTATATAACTGGCTTAAAAATTGGTGCGAGAACCATAAAAGCACAACCGTAGTAAGATTTACCTCTATGTTTTACAATTTTGTATGGATATGGGGAGCTTCAGAGAAGAACAGGAATCTCTTTACAGACTGGGGATCATATGATTTTACAGTAAGCCCTCAGGCTCTTGATGAATTTAAAGAAGAATATGGATACGCACTTTGTAGTGAGGACTTTATTAATCAGGGAAAGCTACATGTAACCCATATGCCGGCAAATAAAAAACAAAGAGATTATATGGACTTTACTAATCGTTTTGTTGTGGAATACGGAAAGAAGCTTATTGATCTTGTACACCAGTATGGAAAAAAAGCTTATGTATTTTATGATGACAGCTGGGTAGGAGTGGAACCTTATGGTGAAAGATTTACAGAGTTCGGTTTTGATGGATTAATAAAGTGTGTATTTTCCGGATATGAAGCAAGACTTTGTGCAGGAGCAAAAGTAGATACGCATGAACTGAGATTGCATCCATATTTGTTCCCTGTAGGTTTAGGAGGAGCTCCAACCTTTGCAGAGGGTGGTAACCCTACTCTTGATGCAAAACAATACTGGAACAGGATAAGAAGAGCTCTTTTAAGACAGCCGGTTGACAGACTTGGACTTGGCGGATATTTGCATCTCGTAGAGAATTTCCCTGATTTCTGTGATTATATAGAAGAATTAATGGTGGAATTTAGAAAAATAAAAGCTATGCATGCAGAAGGAGAGGTATATACTCTTCCTATCAATGTAAAGGTTTTACATTACTGGGGTAAGCTTAGATCATGGACTCTTTCGGGACATTTTCATGAGACCTATATGCATGATCTTATCCATATTAATGAAGCACTTTCAGGTCTTCCGGTAAATGTAAGCTTTATAAGCTTTGAGGATGTAAAAAATGGCGCTCTTTCAGATGCTGACGTAGTAATAAATGCAGGCAGGGCGTTAAGCGCATGGAGCGGCGGAGAAAGCTGGAATGATCCGGAGCTTATAAGAACCATAAATGAATGGGTATATAATGGTGGTGTATTTATGGGAGTAAATGAGCCATCAGCCTATGATGGAGAAAAGGATTATTTCAGAATGGCATCTATCCTGGGAATAGATGAGGATCTTGGAGCGAGAGTATGCCATGGAAAATGGGCTTTTGAAGAGGATGCGAATCTTAAGAAAATGCTTATTCCAGATGGTACAGAAATACCAGCTAAAAAGAATCTTATGCTTACAGATGGATGTGGTGTAGTATTTGATAGTGAGGATGGTATTCCTAAGGCTGTTCTTCATGATTTCGGAAAAGGAAAAGGTCTTTATCTTTCAGGCTTTGAGCTTAGCAATCAATCTGTAAGAATGCTTCTTAATTTACTTCTTTATACAAAGGGAATGGATCTTAATCAGAAATATATTACAGATTCATATAATGCAGAATGTGCATATTATCCAAAGAGTGGAATGCTTGTAGTAATTAACAATTGTGGGGAAGAAATCACTACAAAGGTGTTAACAAAAAATGGTGAGAAGGAATTTTCTCTTAAGCCATATGAAACACAGATAATTGCAGAATAAAGGTAATATGCTTAGAGACAGAATATGGGCATAATTGAACTGTATTTGATAAATGTTTAAAAATATGACATTTTTTAAAAAATAAAGATATTTTAAATACAAGATCTGAATGATAAAATATATTATAGATTTCTGTATAAACCGATAATATGGAACAGATATTAGCCTTTTATATAGGTATTTAACAGATGATACAGTAGAAAGAAAGGACGAGAACAATATGGAACTTAGAACAGCATCATCACCAAGAGACGTAAAGCATTATACAACAGAGCGTTTAAGAGAAGAATTTTTGATTCAGAATCTTTTTGAAGCAGATAAGATTAATCTTGTATACAGTCATATTGACCGTATTATCACAGGAGCAGCTACTCCAGTAAAGCCATTAACACTTACAGCAGGAGATGAGCTTAGAGCTGAATATTTCCTTCAGAGAAGAGAAATGGGCGTTATCAATATTGGAGGAGCAGGTGTTATCACAATAGATGGCAAGAAATATGAGCTTGGATACAAAGATGGTATGTACATCGGAATGGGATCTAAGGATATAGTTTTCGAAAGTAAGGATGCAGCTAAGCCAGCTAAATTCTACTTAAATTCAGCTCCAGCTCATAAGACATATCCTACAGTATTTATTGATCCTGAGAAGGATATTAACCAGGAGAATTTCCTTGAGTTAGGCTCACAGGAAGGTTGTAATAAGCGTCTTA
>JAZUFJ010000077.1:0-3410 GCA_045640645.1 Lachnospiraceae bacterium | reverse complement strand
CATTCATTCCTAACCTCTGGCAGTATATCGGATATCATATGCTGATAATGTATGCAGGAATAAAATCAATATCTTCAGAGATATCAGAGGCTGCAAAGATAGATGGAGCAAACCGTATACAGACAGCTTTTAGAATCACTATTCCTATTCTTAAGCCAATTATTCAGGTTTGTGTTACTTTCTCACTTATCGGTGCTCTTAAGATCTTCGACCTTATCTTCGTACTTACAGGTGGTGGCCCATTCCAGTCAACTGAAGTACCAACAATATACATGTACAAGACAACATTCGACCAGATGCATTATGGATATGGTTCAGCGATATCAACTTTCGTTATTATAGAATGTTTTGTGTTCACTGTATTACTTAGACTGATATTTAGAAATAAGGAGGAAGCATAATGAAGAAGCTAAACATAATCGATGCTATCATTAACTTTTTCCTGATAGTATTTGCAATAATACAGATATTCCCATTGTATTGGCTGTTCACATTTGCTCTTAAGGACAATAACGAAATATTTGGTGGAAACGTAGCTGGATTGCCTAAGAACTGGAGATGGATCAACTTTAAGATAGCTTTTGTAGAGGCTAACGTTTTCAAATATTTCACAAACAGTGTTTTCGTTACAGCAGTGACTATCCTTGGTGTTCTCGTAATATCAGCTACTGCAGCATATGCTCTTGAGAGAATGATCTGGAAGCCAAGAGAGACATTTTTAAAGATTATCCTTTTAGGTCTCATGGTTCCTATTCATGCAGCTTTGTTACCTTTATTCTTAGTACTTAGCCGTATGCATATTTTAAATAGCTACTGGGCACTTATTATCCCTTATATAGCATTTGGTCTTCCTATGGCAGTTTACCTGTTTACATCCTTCTTTGCATCTATTCCAAGAGAGATGGAAGAGGCAGCAGCTATAGACGGTGCAGGAATATACAGAATATTCTTCGTAGTAATATTCCCACTTATAAGACCAGCTCTTGCGACAGTAAGTATCTTCACATTTATCAGTACATGGAACGAGCTTATGTTTGCGGTAACATTTGTAAATAAGGCGAAATATAAGACTCTTACAGTTGGTATCATGTCAATGGTAGGTGCTTATACTACTAAATGGGGTGAAATTGGTGCAGGCCTTATGATAGCAACAATCCCAACAATCATTATTTATCTTTTACTGAGCAAACAGGTACAGGACAGTCTTGTAGCCGGAGCCGTAAAGGGTTAAGATTTGATCATAATATGAATATTAAACTCAGAAATATGACAGGTGTTTATATTTCTGAGTTTTGTTATTACAAGCATTTAGAGCCTTTATTATATAGCAACGCCTTGACATCATTTTGCAATTTGCTGTATAATCACACTATTGTGTGGAAGTGGCTAATTTCCTGAGTTTTTTACATTTTTAATGAAAAAATAGTTGCTTATTTAATATATGAAAATCGGAGGGTAATACGATGGAAGAGAAAAAGAATATTCTTACTTACGAAGGACTTAAAAAATTAGAGGATGAACTTCATGATCTTAAGGTAGTAAAGAGAGCAGAAGTAGCCCAGAAGATTAAGGAAGCCAGAGAACAGGGAGACCTTTCAGAAAACGCTGAATACGATGCAGCTAAGGATGAGCAGCGTGATATCGAGGCAAGAATCGAAGATATCGAGAAGATTCTTAAGAACGCAGAGGTTGTTCTTGAAGAGGAAATAGATACAGACCGTATCAGCATAGGAAGCAAGGTTACTATTCTTGATAAGGAGCTTAAGCAGGAGATGACATTTAAGATCGTAGGCTCAACAGAGGCTAACAGCTTAAAGGGAAAAATCAGTAACGAATCACCTGTAGGAAAGGCTCTTATCGGAGCAAAGAAGGGCGAAACAGTATCAGTAGAAACACAGGCTGGTATTCTTAAATATAAAGTTATCGAAATTGAAAGAGCAAACTAATAGATAGCTGGGAGGTATATGATGGCAAACGAACAGCAGAACCAGAACAAGCAGGCTCAGGAAGTAGACCTTAACCAGGTCCGCAAGAATAAAAGAGAGAAGCTTGCTAATTTACAGGCTGAGGGACGTGACCCTTTTCAGATAACAAAGTATGACGTAACATACCATTCAAAGGATGCAAAGGAAGCATATCTTAACGCAGAGGCAGCTGCAACAAATGGAAAAGCAGAAGAAATGCCTTATGAAGAGCTCAGAGAGCTTATGGATAAGGAGCCTATTAACGTAAGCATAGCAGGACGTATAATGCTTAAGAGAGTAATGGGTAAGGCTTCTTTCTGTAATGTTTCAGATCTTAAGGGCGATGTACAGATATATGTTGCAAGAGATGCTCTTGGAGAGGAAGCATATGCTGCATTTAAGAAGTATGATGTAGGCGATATTATTGGTGTAAAGGGAAATATGTTCCGTACACAGAAGGGTGAAATCAGTATCCATGCCAGCGAGACCACTCTTTTATCAAAGAACTTACAGCCATTACCAGAGAAGTTCCATGGCCTTACAAATACAGATTTAAGATACAGACAGAGATATGTAGACCTTATCATGAACCCAGATGTTAAGGATACATTTGTAAAGCGTAGTAAAATCATAGCAACAATCAGAAGATTCTTAGATGGTCAGGGCTTTATGGAGGTTGAAACTCCTATGCTCGTAGCAAATGCTGGTGGAGCAGCTGCAAGACCATTTATGACACATTTTAACGCTCTTGATGAGGACTTAAATCTTCGTATCTCTCTTGAGCTTTACCTTAAGAGATTGATTGTTGGTGGTCTTGAAAGAGTATATGAAATCGGTAGAGTATTCCGTAATGAAGGTCTTGATACAAGACATAACCCAGAGTTTACCCTTATGGAATTATACCAGGCATACACAGATTACTATGGAATGATGGATCTTACAGAGAACATGTTCCGTACAGTAGCTAAGGAAGTACTCGGTACTACAACCTTCAAATATGGTGAGCTGGAGCTTGATTTCGGTAAGCCTTTTGAAAGATTGACAATGATAGATGCAGTTAAGAAGTATGCTGGCGTTGACTTTGACGAAATAGCTGATGATGACGCTGCAAAAGCAATAGCTAAGGAAAAGCATGTGGAATTTGAGCCTCATCATAAGAAGGGCGATATCCTTAACCTCTTCTTTGAGGAATTTGTTGAAGAGCATCTTTTACAGCCAACATTTATTATGGATCATCCAATTGAGATATCTCCTCTTACAAAGAAGAAACCTGATAAAGAGGGATATGTTGAGAGATTCGAGCTCTTTATTAATGGATGGGAAATGTGTAATGCTTATTCTGAGCTTAATGATCCGATCGATCAGAGAGAACGTTTTGCTCAGCAGGATGCTAACGCAGAAGCCGGAGACGAAGAAGCTCAGCACACAGATGAAGACTTCCTTAAT
>JAZUFJ010000076.1:0-4036 GCA_045640645.1 Lachnospiraceae bacterium | reverse complement strand
GCATATATGAAAGATTTGGGGAAGACAGCGTAAAGCTTGCTATTGGATCACAACAGGAGATAGAGAGAGCCAGTGATTACTTTGATGTTGTGATAACAGATTTTTAAACATATTCTTTATGATTTATGATATACTATAAGTTGGTATTTTGTACATTGTATAATATAAAGATGAGCATACATTACAAATAAAATTATTATTCAATTGAGGTTTCATCGAATTGCCTTTGTATGTAGGCATGCAGAGAAAATAACTGTTGATGAATACGCAAAAAAATATATGGTTACATTAATAATCAGTTCTGGAAGTTTTTTCAGAACTGGTTAGCTTGTAGCTAAAAATAAGTGTGGTGATGGCATTGAGAGAGATATTAGATAAGCTTGTAAACGGGTTTTTCGAATATGAAAACGAAAAGCTCAGTTTTTCTGTGTCCAAAATCGAAGCAAGCATGCCATCAGGTGAACTTTATGAGGGTACCTTCACGCTTAATAGCATTTCTGGAGAAAATGTAAAGGGAGAAATATATTCTTCAAGCATGAGAGTGGTAGTCAGAAATGATCATTTTGATGCTGCAGAGGAGGAGATAGATTATATCTTTGATCCAACAGGACTTGAAGCTGGGGATATTATTAAGGGAGATTTCCACGTAGTATCTGAAGCTGGTGAATATCATATTCCATTTGTATTTTCGATCATTCACAGCGTTATAAAAAGCTCGCTTGGAAACGTTAGAAACCTGTTCCATTTCACTAATCAGGCACAGTCTAACTGGAATGAGGCGGTAAGCCTATTCTATTCCCCAGAGTTTATACAGGTTTTTGATGGTAACGATCGTATTCATCTGAATAAATATAGGGGATTGTCTAACCTTAAAGGAAATGAACAGAGCGTAGACGAATTTCTGGTAAGTATCAATAAGAAATCGCCTATAATATACAGCGTTGAAAAGAATGTTTATGAATTTAGAGAGCTTACAGAAGAGATTAAATGTGAGCTGTTTGTACATAAATCAACATGGGGTTATGTTAACCTCGATGTCAGCACTGATTGTACATTTATTCGTTTGGCTAAGGATGTAATCAGAAATGAGGACTTCTTAGGAAATGAACATCTGTTGGAATTTACTATTAATGACGAGCTGCTTCATGAGGGAGATAACTTTGGTACAATCACAATACGAAGCTCATCTCAGGAAATAAAAGTAGTAATCATTGCCAGCGGACGAAAAAATACTGACGCTTCAAAGTATGAAAAAAGAGAGAAGAATAAGCTCCTTGCCAGACTTATGTATCTCTATGTTTCTTTCAGAATGAAGCAGATAAATGTTAATTCCTGGGTAAGGGAATCTATGAAAGTAGTAGAGCGTATGAACGCTCTTGATGATAAAAATCCTGTTTCCAGATTGTATCAGACTCAGCTTCTGATAGTGCAGGACAGATATAATGAGGCGGGCTGGATATTAGAGCATGTTGAAGCAGAGATGAATATTCAGGATGCAGATGAAGAGGTATATTGCTATTACCTTTATCTGATGACGCTGTATAGAAGGAATGAAGATTATGTTAACCAGGTCAGCGATCAGATAGCTGATATAGTAAAACATAAACCTGATGACTTTAAGCTGTTATGGCCTTTATTATATCTTGATGAAGAGCTTAGCCGTAATACTGCCAGAAAAATATCGCTTTTAGAAAAGCATTTTAATAATGGTTGTAAGAGCCCTATATTGTATATTGAAGCCTACAATTATTTTACCTTTAATCCTGCTTCCTTTAATAAAATAACAGAATTCGAAATTCAAATTATGTTGTTTGCTATAAAGTATAAGCATATTGACAGCGATATCCTTAAGCAGTTTATGTATCTTGCGGGAAGATATAAAGGATATTCTCAGAGGATAGTAGATATTTTAATAGCGGCATACAATATTACAGAAGATAGAGAAGTAGTAGATGTTTTATGTTCGATACTTATCAGGGCTAATAAGACTGACAGCAAATATTTTAAATGGTTCAGACTTGGTGTGGAAAACAATCTGAGAATAACAAGACTCTACGAGTATTATATGTACTCTATTCCACTTGACTATGCTGATCCATTGCCAAAGACAGTAATTATGTACTTTGGCTTTAGAAATGATCTTGGCTACGAAAGACTGGCATTTATGTATTCTAATCTTATAAGGTTTAAGAAGACTCAGATGGAGCTTTATGAAACCTATAAGGAAAATATGCTGGTATTTGCGGTAGAGCAGATTCATGAGGAGCATATTAATGCTAATCTTGCCCTTATATATGATGATGTTTTATTTAATGAAATGATAAGACCAGACATGGCGATTAATCTTTCAAGACTGTTATTCGCATACGATGTCTATGTTGATAATAAAGATATTAAAGCTGTGATTGTTCTTCAGAACCAGATAGAAGAGGAAAGGTCTTATCCTGTTATAAACAATCATGCTTATCCTGTTATATATAACGAGGAAAGTGTGGTATTTTTTGAAGATGCTTATGGCAGACGAAGCGTTGTGAAGAATGAGCTTATACATAAGCTTATGAATAAAACAAGGTTTATACCGGCTATAAAGCACTATGTAAGCGAAAATATATATTTTGATATTTTTATCTGTGAAGGTAAGCGTCATTATATTGTTGTAGAGGATGATAACGTAGAGCTGTGTCGTGAAATAGTAGAGTCCTCTATAGTACGAGAAAGCTATAAGCGTGATATTAGAATGGGACTGGTCAGATATTATTATGATAATGACCAGGTAACCGCGCTTGATGAATTTATAGTAAATATTGATGCAAGAAAGCTGATATCAAAGGATCGAGCAGAGGTTATCAATTATTTTGTAAAGCGTGGAATGTATGATAACGCTTATGAATGGGTATCAATTTATGGAATGGAAGAGCTGCCAGCGAAATCCTGTGTAAAGATTTGTTCTTATATTATAGATAAGAAAGACAGACTTCCGGACGTATTGCTTTTAAAGATAACCTATCAGGCCTTTAAGATGGGAAAATATGATGAAACCACTCTTAAATATCTGGTGGCAAATTATAGAGGTTTAACTAAGGAATTAAGGGATATATGGAGGGCTGCAAGAGAATTTGATATTGACAGCTATTCCCTTATGGAGCGATTGCTCATACAAATGATGTATACCAGGACTACTGTTGGTGAGAAGATGGAAATCTTTGAAAGCTATTTGAAGAGCGGTGCTAACACAAAGGTAGAGCTGGCTTTTCTGTCCTATAATGCATATGAATATTTTGCAAAGGATAGAGTAGTCGATGATAGTCTATGGGGATATATTATTAGCAATTATCGTATGGGCGAGGAATTGAACGATGCTCTTAAGCTCGCTCTTTTAAAGTATTATGCAGAAGAAGAGAAGAACAGAAGCGAGCGAGTAAAAGAGATGCTGATAGACTTTATTAAGGATTATCTGCATAGAAATATATATTTTAAGATGTTCAACGAATTTATTGATCTTGTACCAGAGCTGTCAGCTTATGAGGACAAGGTAATAATAGAATACCGTACCAATCCTTCAAACAGGGTAGTACTGCATTATATTCTGGAAGGTATGGACGATGACAATTACCATACAGAAGAAATGCGTGATATGTTTGGTGGAGTATTTTCAAAGGAATTTATTTTGTTCTTTGGAGAGAACCTTCAATATTATATTACGGAAGAGAAAAACGGACGTGAACAGCTGACCTTCTCAGATTCCATAAGCATTGCAGATTCAGTAGGAGATGGAACGGAATCACGATATACACTACTTAATGATATGGTTGTATCCAGAACACTACAGGACAATGATACTCTATTAAAGCTTATGGAAGAGTATGTAGAGGCGGATGATTTCACTGCGAATATATTTACTGTGATATAAGTGTCAAAAGTCATTTTCCACGTCATGCTGGCATGTAAGTGGAAATATGACCTTGGACACAAAGACAATATAAGCATAAAAGTGGGGCTTTAGCACCACGATATGCGCATATTGTTTAGGATTGTG
>JAZUFJ010000075.1:0-4115 GCA_045640645.1 Lachnospiraceae bacterium | reverse complement strand
AGCTTTTTGTACGGTTAACCTTTATTAATGGGGTAGAGGTAGGCATAACAATTGTTGCTTTTACGCCAAAGCATTTCGCAGCATATGCAACGCCCTGAGCATGATTGCCGGCAGAAGCAGTTATTAGTCCCTTTGTACGTTCCTCGTCGCTCACTGTGCTTATCTTATAGTATGCTCCTCGTACCTTATATGCTCCTGTAAACTGCATATTTTCTGGCTTTAAATATACTTTATTACCTGTCAGAGATGAAAAGTGGTCGCTATATACAAGCTTCGTTTCCAATGTAACCTCTGAAACCTTTTTGGATGCATCTTCAAATTTATCTAATGTCATAATTTTATCCTCTTTTTATTTATAATGTGGATGCAAATGATATAACAGATTGCTTCCACATCATTAAATTTTTAAGTTTAATATATCATTAAAATGTGATATTGTTAATAAGATGATTTTATAAAAGGAAAAAAACAATGAAAAACAAATTTATTCATGCTATTAAGGCAGCATTTCCGCAAACCATTCCTGTATTATTTGGTTATCTCTTTCTAGGCATTGCCTTTGGAGTACTTCTACAGGGTATCGGATATGGCCCAGTATGGGCATTTTTTATGAGCCTAACAATATTCGCCGGGACCGGACAATTCCTTGCCGTCGAGCTGATAAGCGCTCATGCAGGTCTGATAAGTGTAGCTATCCTGACCTTTCTTCTTAACTTTAGGCATTTTTTCTATGGAATATCCATGATAGTCAGATATCACGATGTTGGAAAAATCAAATCATATCTGATATTTGGTATGACGGATGAAACCTATGCCATCATTACCGCTACTACTCCACCTGAAGGAATAACAAAAAGGGATTATTATTTTGCAGTAACGCTTTTAGATCATTGCTATTGGATCATGGGAAGCGTTATAGGAGCCTCAATTGGAGGAATATTACCATTTGATACTACCGGTATAGATTTTGCCATGACAGCTCTTTTCGCAGTTTTAGTTGTTGAACAATGGAAGGCAAATAAGAATCATGTGCCAGCTATGCTAGGTGCTTTAGTTACAGCTATATGTCTGATTGTACTTGGACCTGATAACTTCTTGATTCCAGCGCTCGTTATACTATGTGCATTACTGTTGGCTTTTCAAAAGAAGCTGGATATGAGCGATGATAATACTTCAATAGAGAAAAAATAGCAATACTTCAGAAGAGTAACATTGTATTAAAAAAAGATAACATTACCATATAAATAATTAAGATTAGGTGAAACAAAATGACAACATATGTAATAGTTTTTATCATAGTAATGGCCATCACTACTGCCCTTACAAGATTCCTTCCATTCTTACTGTTTGGACATGGAAGCGAGACTCCATCATGGATTAAATATTTTGGAAAGGTTCTTCCTCCAGCTATCATGAGTGTCTTACTTCTTTATTGTGTAAGAAACGTTGATGTTAAGGTTGGCTCAAGAGGTCTCCCAGAGCTTATTTGCATCGCAATAGCTATCGGGCTGCATGCCTGGAAAAGAAGTACACTTGTAAGTATATTCGTTAGCACTGCTCTATATATGATATTAGTACAAAGCAGGATTCTTGGATAGTAATTAAATAATCCGGAATAACCTAGTAAAAAAGCCTTGAAGCTGGTCAATCGACATTATCAGCTTCAGGGCTTTTCTAATGATTTCAAATTATTTCTCAGTTTTCGTAAAATCTGTTTAAGGACCATACATGAGTATTTATCTCCTCAACAGCACATCCACAATATGGACAGGTCTTCTCACCAAGGCTTTTTATTGGAGCTCCACAGCTCTTACATGTTAAGGTTAAAGAGCTTCCACTGGTACCCACCTTATCAATATCCTGAATATATACCAGCTCAATATTATATCTTGTCTGATCCATAAGGTTTTCTGAGCCTGCTATCAAGCCTCCGGATTTAGTAATATAATGATATGCTCCCACTGCTGATTGCAACGTAATAATACAGTTACCGCCTTTTTTTGTATAATCTCTAATTTCTGTTTTATGAATAGTAACATCTTTAAATGTTTCTTTTTGTCCCAGGTCTCTATTATTAGCTATCATGAGAGATATCTGATTTCTAAGGTCTGAGGAAGCGTTCTCCACTAAAGAAATATCTTCAGATGATATAGCCATCAAAGCAGATTTAAGCATATTTTCAGCCTTCGGCTTAAATTCATACCAGTTGAAGTCTGGGAAATCTCTGGTTATTTTAGGAATACAAACTGAGGTCATCCCACTAACAGATTTTGGAATTTTCGCCAGCTCCTCTGGTGCCTCTACTAATCCCTCTTTCAGGGCTCTTGCAACCGGTATACCCACATCCAACACAGATCTGACACTGTCTACTATTCTTAAAATTATTACGGCTACTATTATTAATAGCACTATACCTGCTATAGCCACGATACTACTCATAATATTTCCTCATTTCCTCTATATTTATATCCCAAAAGCTACCTTCTAGGAAATTAAATCATCCTTTTCTATTTTCAAAGCAATAGGTTTGTCTACTGGTTTACAACATGCACATCCAGCTGATTAAATGGAATACTAATACCGGCCTTTTCAAATTCAACCTTTGCCTTTTCTAATAGTCTAAACCTGACCTTTATGTAATCATCCTGTAATACATAAGCTCTAAGACCTATCTTAACCTCAGAATCAGACAGTTCAGCCACATACGTAAATATTTCTTTATTTTCGTTCACTCCAGGATCGTTTTCAGCAAGACGTTCTATTATTGCTTTGGCCTTTACCACATCAGAATCATATGATATTCCAAAGCCCATTTCTAAGAATCTCCATCCGCTAACAGACAGATTTTCTATTGTTTTAGCAGAGATTGAACCATTGGGTATAACTATTTTTTTAAAATCTCCAACCATCAATGTAGTATATATTATTCCAATCTCTGATATCACTCCTTCTGTTTCACCATTCCCTACCACAATATAATCACCAATTTTAAATGGCCTATATATTAATAGAAGCAGACCACCGGCAAAATTAGAAAGCGCTCCCTGGAAAGCAAGACCAACTGTAAGACCTGCTGATCCTAGAACTGCCACAATACTAGTAGTTTTTACGCCAAAATACTCTGCAACAAGCACTATTAAAATAGCATATAATATAAATTTGATAGTCTCCTCAATGAAGCTAACATGATCAATGTCACGCTTTTTTGCTACGGTCTCTACCCATCTGTTAATAACCTTTAATAGTGCCTTTATGACGATCACACCTATTATAAGTACTATAATAGCAAACAAAACTTTTATCGTTATCGGCAACAGGTCACTTTGTATTTGCTGAACAAGCTGCTGAAAAAAGCTAAACTCCTTTGAAACCTGTTCTGTAACCTGACCTGTAACCTGCTCTGTCATCTGTCCTGCTAAACCTTTGTCCACTTTACTATCCATCCCATCGTATTCTTTATAAGCTTTTATCATTCTAACATATATTCAATTCACCGTATATAACAGCATGTATAATTAACGCTATCATTTTTTGTCTTTTATGATTATAATCAACTATAATCACCTATGAGCATTTAGAACGTTTATATTGCCATTAATTAACAAATACTTTTATGTTCTTCAATATTTGCAATCCGCTTTGCTTCTTGCTCATATAAAACATGTAAAGGATAATAAAATGATAAATAAAAAAATATTAAAGAAAATGTTAGCTACCATAGCTTTTTCACAAGCTTTTACTCTGTCAGGCTGTGCTTATCAATATGTAGCTGCCCCTTCAGTTACCCCATCAGAGGTACAGGAGTATATCGACAATTCAAATACTACAGAAAATATATCTGCACATAACCAGGACATCGTGCAGGAAGATATTATGACAGAACCAGCAAATGGTGCCGACCAGAAAGACGAGATATCAATAAAAGCTTTATTTGACCAGCATCAAATAAAAGCAGGCACCTGTCTTTCACCTCAAATGATAAACTACCCAAAGGCTGCCGAGCTAATTGTTTCTCAGTTCAATAGCGTAACAATGGAAAATGCAATGAAGCCCGATTACATTTTAAACAGAAAAAAAAGCATGGAGGCAGATGATCTAATAGTTGAGTTTAATAG
>JAZUFJ010000074.1:0-1674 GCA_045640645.1 Lachnospiraceae bacterium | reverse complement strand
ACTACCACTATACTCATCAATAATATTATTTTTGTTTCAAGGTTAAGCTTTATTCTTTCCAGTATTTTTCTCTCCTTTAAATGCCTAAAAATTCATCGAACAATTTTCTAAGGCCTTCCATAGTTTCGATCTCGTTAAGCTTTCCTCTAAGCTTTGATGAATTGTAAAATCCAGTTGTATACCAGGCTGCATGTTTCCTCATCTCACGCATCCCTATGTATTCACCCTTATATTTTATAAGGAGCTCTCCATGTCTGATAATAGTATCTATTATTTCTTTAGTATCAGGAGCCTTATATTCTTTTCCTTCTTCTAACAGACATAGCTCTTTAAATATCCATGGATTACCTCTTGAGGCTCTTCCAACAGCGCAAAGGTCGCAGCCTGTTTCATTTATCATTTTCATAGCAGAATCATAACCGGTTATATCTCCATTTCCTATAACCGGTATTTTTACAGCTTCCTTTACTTCCTTTATTATATCCCAATCAGCCTTTCCGGAATAGTATTGTTCCCTGGTCCTTCCATGCACACATACTGCCTGTGCTCCGGATTCCTGAGCTATTCTTGCTATCTCTACTGCATTAATATGAGCTTCATCAAAACCCTTTCTTATTTTTACAGTAACTGGCTTATTTATTGCTTTTGATATTTTTTCGACTATTTCTCCTACTAAAAGTGGTTCCTTCATAAGAGCTGAGCCTTCGCCATTGTTCACTACCTTTGGTACTGGGCATCCCATATTTATATCAAGAATATCAAAAGGCTTCTCTTCTATCTTTTTTGCCATCTCGCTCATGATCTCAGGATCCCGACCAAATAACTGAAGAGATACCGGATGCTCCAGCTCATGAGTTTCCATAAGCTCATTAGTATTTTTGTTATTAAAATATATAGCCTTGGCGCTTACCATCTCCATACATACAAGACCTGCGCCCTGTTCTTTGCATAATATTCGAAATGGCAGGTCGCTTACGCCTGCCATTGGTGCCAAAACCCATCGATTTTTTATCTCTACATTACCTATTTTTACCATGTAGTATCCTTAAGCCTTCCGTCGTCAGATTACTGCTATTAATCCAGGTCGAATTTCTCACCTAAAATAAATACTCTAAAATACAATGAAAGTGATTCGAACAGCTCACTTTTCTTTGTAAGGATTTCTTTTATTAATAGTCCACTGCTTATTTCATCATATAATATGTCTTCTTCATCTGCCTCTGTCTCAAGACAAATTTCTCCAGATGGATCAAATACCATGGTCAGTACACCACCAACCTCTTCTGTAAACAATACGCAGATTATATGCAGCTCATCCTTTATTGCCTGAGGAAGCCCATTAAATTTTTCATTAAAATAATATTTTTGTTCGTATGCGTTGGCGCCGCATAATACTACTCTTTCTTCCATTATTTATTCCTTAAATATCGGTATTCTTAAGAGATGCAGATATCAAAGCTGTTAACTAATAGTATCTCACATTTCTCAGACTATACATATGCTGTCCCATATATCATAAATTAAATCTAGTATCAGGATAAATGCATCTTTATTAACCCGGCAATAATAAATCCAGAAATAATTATCATCATAAGAGTGAAAAATCCAAATACTACACCAAGGGAAGAATTCTTCTTAACATTATAATAAGTATTTAAAGCCATTAGCCGGGAT
>JAZUFJ010000073.1:0-1851 GCA_045640645.1 Lachnospiraceae bacterium | reverse complement strand
TGATGTGTGTGAAAGTATGTCCAACCACACCATGTTGATTATTTTTGTTACGTGAGGGATCATAAAATGTCTAATACAATGACTACGGAAAACTGCTATAAATTAGGTATAGATATAGGTTCCACGACCGTTAAAATCGCTATTCTTGATACTGATAATGCAATACTGTTTTCTGATTACAAACGTCATTATGCAAATATACAGGAAACCCTCCAGGCCATCCTTGCAGAAGCTAAGGATAAGCTTGGGGATATTACTATTCATCCTATGATAACAGGATCGGGTGGTCTTACTTTGGCCAACCATTTGGAAATTCCTTTTGTCCAGGAAGTTATCGCAGTGTCATCAGCGCTTACAAACTATTCCCAGGATGTTGACGTTGCCATAGAGCTTGGCGGTGAAGATGCTAAAATTATATATTTCGAGGGCGGTAATATCGAACAGCGTATGAACGGAATCTGTGCCGGAGGTACAGGCTCTTTCATAGATCAGATGGCTTCTCTTTTACAAACAGATGCTCTAGGTTTAAATGAGTATGCCAAAAACTACCAGTCTTTATATACAATTGCCGCTCGCTGCGGTGTTTTTGCCAAATCTGATATACAGCCTTTAATAAATGAAGGAGCTACTAAAGAGGACTTATCCGCTTCTATCTTTCAGGCAGTTGTTAACCAGACTATCTCAGGCCTGGCATGTGGTAAGCCTATTCGTGGTCATGTGGCATTTCTTGGTGGTCCGCTTCATTTCCTTTCAGAATTAAAGGAAGCTTTTATCAGAACCTTAAAGCTTGACGATGAGCATACTATTACGCCAGAACATTCTCATCTCTTCGCGGCTATCGGTTCTGCTCTTAATTATAAAGATAACAGTTTTTCTCTGTCTGAACTGCTTTTAAAGCTCTCGGGCGGAATAAAGATGGAATTTGAGGTTGCCCGAATGGAGCCTCTGTTCAAGAATCAGCAGGAATATCAGGAATTTGAAGAAAGACACAACGTTCATTGTGTAGGTACCAGTGAGCTATCAGAATATACCGGTAATTGTTTTTTAGGTATTGATGCCGGCTCTACTACTACAAAGGCTGCCTTAGTTTCAGAGGAAGGTGCCTTATTATATTCATTCTATTCAAATAACAATGGAAGCCCTTTAGCTACATCAATAAAGGCAATTAAAGAAATATATTCATTACTACCTGAAAATGTTACGATTGCCCATTCATGCTCTACCGGATACGGTGAAGCTCTTATAAAGGCAGCCCTTATGCTTGATGAGGGTGAGGTCGAAACAGTTGCACATTATTATGCTGCATCCTTCTTTGAGCCCGATGTCGACTGTATCTTAGATATCGGTGGTCAGGACATGAAATGCATTAAGATTAAGAATCATACTGTTGATTCTGTTCAGCTTAATGAGGCATGTTCATCAGGATGTGGTTCCTTTATTGAAACCTTTGCCAAATCACTGAATTATTCTGTAAAGGATTTTGCCAAGGCAGCTCTCTTTGCAGAAAACCCTATAGATCTTGGAACACGCTGTACAGTATTTATGAATTCCAAGGTTAAGCAGGCTCAAAAGGAAGGTGCCAGCGTAGCTGACATATCTTCAGGTCTTGCCTATTCAGTAATAAAGAACGCTTTATTTAAGGTTATAAAAGTATCTGACGCCTCCCAGCTAGGCAAAAAAATAGTTGTTCAGGGCGGTACTTTTTATAATGATGCCGTTTTAAGAAGCTTTGAAAAGATAGCTGACTGCGAAGCCATCAGACCTGATATAGCTGGTATAATGGGAGCTTTTGGTGCTGCGTTAATAGCACGTGAAAGATATCAGGATAACCCTAATACTACAATGTTATCC
>JAZUFJ010000072.1:0-8618 GCA_045640645.1 Lachnospiraceae bacterium | reverse complement strand
TATATTACGTTTGATGTTATCAGACGCAGATAGTTATTTCAATAGTTTTTCGAAAATGACTTTTTTATTGCGAAATCAACTTAATATATTACCAATTTATAGGCTTTATGAATCTTTATTAATCGAGTAGGTGGGAATTCATTCCCTCATACTCGTCCGCGAGCCGCACGCCCGTTAGGGCAAATTTCATATGTGCGGCTCTGCGATAACATAATAGGCAGGGTTTTCACCCTGCCTATATGTTTAAATTTAGAGCACCCCAAGCGCCATATTTCCCAGCTGCGAAACAGCTATCGTGATTGTCTCTTCGTCATCGTCAAGATCCATAAGCTCCATGGTCTTATATATTCCGTCATCGTCCAAATAAACCACTACTACGTAATACCTTCCATTCCTCTTAAGCATATGAACCGGTATTTTAAAGGTTGCTACCAGCATTTCAGGAAGCTTTGTTATTACCTCAATACCGTTATTGGTAAATATCTTAAGCATAATGCTTAGATATACAACCTGACTAAATTTCTTGACGGCTTCCTCCAGCGCTCTTCTCTCTGCTACTGTAATCTGCTCATCAAATGACCAGTCTGTATCCAGTACTACCTGGCTCCAGATTTCATTCCTATGCTCTGCAGTATTCTTAATAGCTATCAAAATATCTCTTAATGACTCTTTATCATATTCTACGTCGATACCGCCAGCCGGGCTTACCTCAGTATTTATTATGATTATAAAATCAAGCTCTGGGATAACTACTATCTCAATAGTTTCTGCCACATTATTTATCTGATTATTATGTACTTCCTCCTCAGAATAATATTCTGGATCACCATTCTCCGGTTTAGGTTCCGGTTTAGGATCTGGTTTTGGATCCGGATTTGGCTCAGGCCTTTCATACTTAGGAAGCTTACCGATTACCTTCGAGTCTCCGTTAAGATATACATATAACCAGCTTCCATCCAGTGGGAATCCTTCATACTTAAGGATACTATCATTAAGATAAATACTGATAATATCGTCTGCCTTTACTCCGCCACCCAAATGAAGTAATGCTCCATTCATAATAATCTGGATTTTTCCATTAAACTTCAGGTCATAATCGTCAAAGCCGCCACCATATTCAGGTATTGTTCCCTCTTTATATCCTATATAACCTTCTGGGAACAATCTCTCATATTCCTTCTGCATAGATTCATTTGAAAAGATTACATCTACTTCTGTACTTTCCAAATAATAGTTACCTATCGAAAAACTGCCTCCATTTAGGATTAATACATGCTTATCTTTTAACGAGGAGGTTGCCTTTATAAATATATTAGCCTTTTCATTGTCATTATCAATGCACGAAGCTATATCAGCCTCTATAAGAGCTATTACATTATTAAGATTGATCCTTACCTCACCATTGTAGCTAATTACTCTTCCGCTAAGCCATACCAGATTTTCTCTGTCAGGATTTCCATCACAGTTAATATAAATATTTCCATCTGCCAGTATATCTGATGAGCTGGCTAAAGAATTCTCCCTGTACCCTCCATTCAGATCTATATAAATAAATCCTTTTGATATAAGAGAATTTTCTATTCCCATCTTTCCGGCTTCTACACGGATATCACCTGTCACTGTAATAGTTTTCTTACCAAGCATGTCTACTATTCCGCCTGGAAGGTTAAGATCAAAACCTCCCAATGTTATGTTTTCTGGAGTTTCTATACCAAGCTTTCCAATACCTGTTACATATACATCTGCTCCAGCAGCATCATCCTCTAATACAAGTGTTACGCTATTATTTTCTATATTGACAGAAATATTTTTAGCCTTGCTGCCTGTATACTTGATATAAACCTTACCATTTTTATGCTTTTCTTTTTCTGAGGTTTCAAAATATCCCTCAAATGATATTAAGGAGTTCAGATCAGTTAAAGCCTCTGTCCTTATATTTCCTGAATTAATATCATCTAACATGTAATGGTTTATTCCATATACACCATTTATGTCAGCTCCTATACCCTCCAGTTTAGCTATCTCAAGCTTCTTTTCGCTCTTTGTATTATCATTATAGCTTAACGTAAATAGATCTTTATCGTTAACACTGCTTACAAATGTATAGCCATCTAATGTATAGCCTTTATTATCTGCTACATACTTATATTTTAAAGGTATTACTTTATTATCATAAACAGCGAAGAACGTTCCTCTGGAATCACCTTTCTCTGTTCCAGGAAGCTTGAAAATCATGATATCCTTTTCAGCACCATCATGTTTAGCCTTGTAGAACAGCTTAGGGTATACCTTTGCTCCTTCTGAATATAATACCTTATAAACCATTGCATCCCCGGTTGGCTTTATTGAGAGGCTGCCAAGCTCAGGAATCCTAAAGCTTATATCCTGTCCATAGTCTTTAAGGCTATAAGTGAAGTATTTATCCACTAACCACCATTTTTCAATTTTGATGTTATTTAAATCAGCCTTATTTACTACTATTTTTTCATGACTTCCTGATATGTACTCATAGCGTTTGTTCATATCATCTATTACTTCATTATCATTTATAAAATACAATTGATTTAATCTTAAGGATACAGTAGGATCTAACGCCATAACAGGCTTAAGCTTAAGCTTAATATCTGTTACATATTTCTGTCTATCAACCATATAAATTGTCGACTCATTGCTATTACCACTAAGCTCTACCTTAACCTTGTCCGTGTAAACCTTTGCTGCCAGTCCCTCTGGCTTTTCTGCTGTAAGACCGCTGCCAATATAATAATGTCCATTGCTATCCTTAAGGACTACATCAGCACAGAAATAAACATATTTTTCCTGACCACCTACATATACTATGCAGCCTGTTCCACTGGCGCCCTTATATTCATCTATCATCTCGAATTTACACTGGCTAAGGCTTGAATTGCTAGCGCCCATACCATAGCTGCCATTATAATTATTTGTTGCATATAAGGTCATCTTACGGTCTGCTGCGTTTACGTTATAGATTGCCTGGAATATATTATTAAATGAAATATACTTCATATTTCCCAAACTTGCAGCCCTGTTTTCAGGTGTTCTATAGATTACATTCTGTCCATTGTGTTCTGTATACAGGTAATAATAATTTCCCTGTTTTACTACATAAGCTCCTACAAAATCAAATGACCATAACATATCTGTTTCGTTAAGAGAAAGTGTGCTGACAGCGCTCTCTCTTGATTCCGAAATAAAGGCTGTACCTTTGGCAGGTGCCATTACATCAGAGCTTCCAAAGGATCCACCTGTAGTATGTGGTGCTGCCTTCTCCATCGTGAGATAATTACCATCAAAGGTAGCATACAAATAATCTCCTAAATAGAAATCATATTTTTTACTACCATATCCCGTTGCTTTAAC
Organism: Lachnospiraceae bacterium; assembly: GCA_045640645.1. Lineage (GTDB taxonomy): Bacteria > Bacillota > Clostridia > Lachnospirales > Lachnospiraceae > JAZUFJ01. Next base: position 5,234 of record JAZUFJ010000072.1, on the reverse strand, counting down.
CTCAGCCTTCATCACTTCGTTACGACCATCTACCACATCAACAAGATAGATATACTGTCCTGTAGAAATCATGACAATAAAATCATTCTTTCCACTCAGTAACCAAGTATCTGCTGAATAGTCATCTGCCTTTCTTATATCTTCAGCGTCCTGATAATTAAAGTATTTATAATATCCACCTAACTGGAATTCATGAATTGCATCGTGGCCTGTCTTCCTGTCATCCAGTAAACTGTCAAGGTAAAATTGTCCGCGTTCTTCCCTCATGAATATGATTCGGTCTACAACATTGCTTCCATCCTGGCATACGCCATAAATAGTAATATTGTTGTAATTATCATTGTGTTCTGAGGCTGATCCTATTCTTATCATTCCACTCTGACCAGTTACTGGCACAGCTTCGAAAGCATAGCTTCCATCATTATTTCTTATCAGCTTTATTCCAAAGTTTAATAATACTTCTATATCAGAATTGCTAATCAGCTTTCCATTTGCATCTCTGTTAGCATAAATATAATAAACTGAATTATTCTTGGTGCTTAGTTCAGCTGTAACTCCACCAATATTGCTTTCGTTCATGGTATATTTCACACCATCTATTACTACCAAAAGCTTTCCATTTTCCTTAGTTATATCGTTTACGCCAAAGGTAGCATTCATTCCTGTAGGGCTAATGAAATTCTTTAATACAAAGCTGTCATTCTTAGAATTTCTATCAAAATATAATATCATTCCATTAGCCAGCTTCATAACATAGCTTAGAGCCTCTGCATCATATACAAGCTCCTCTCTGTCTATTGCATTACCAGAAAGAGTAAAGCTACCATCAGCATTTCCCTTTACTCCAAGAGCTGAATATATATTCTGTTCTATTGCCTTAAAGGAGTATTCTTTATTGGCTATTATGCTTCCTAAGCCTTCATAAACTATACCTGCACCAGGAAGGGAAAGCATTTCTATATTTCCTACCTCATTATCAGCAGACTTGCTCCAGATAAGCTGAGGATTATCAAGGTATAATGTGAACTTTCCTCCGACGTTCACAGGGCCAAACTTTATCATTGCCTTTTTGAGGCTATATCTTGCTTCATCAAGTTCCGCCTGAAGATTGCCGCTTCCTAATGCAATACATGCCTTTGCAAGGGTAAGCTTTACTATGGCATCTCCTCTTGTTACTAACTGTTCTACCATTGGAGATTCATAAGTTTCCATAAACAGATAAGCATGGAACGGATCCTTTCCATTTGATGCGCTAACCTTTTTAGCATCATCTATATACAGATCCTCTGTATATAATACGCTGTCTTCATCTGTGTAAATGTTCCAGCCATTTGCATAAATAAATGTATCTCCTGAATAGTTATTTACCTTTCCATTAAAATGGAGCGATCTTCCTGTTCCATCTACAAGGTTACGGATAACAAGCTTGTGATTTTTCTGTTCTTCCGTATAGCTGGTTGCCTTTATATTGAAGTTAGCATCATAGTTTAAAACTGGTAAATCTTTAATTATGTTATTAGCTATAATGTTACCCAGTACCACATCACCCTTGTTATAGAAGTTATTAACCAGTGTATCTCCAACAAAAGTATTTACTGCAAGACGAATATTTCCTTCTACGCTTGCTGTAGAGGTGATTGTACCTCCATCTGCAGATGAGCCAAGGTTAGTAGCTAATACACTAAGGCTTCCAGGGTTAACGCTTGTAAGCTTTGATATTATAATATTACCATTTGTGTCCTTTGAAACCGTAGCCTGTACGTTATGTGTAACTACTGTTCCATCCTTCTTTATGGTAATAATACTTCCGGCACTGCTTCCAAGGTGATAAATACCGTTCATAATAACCTTTGTATTATTATTAAGATTTCCGGAAGTATTTGTCTTTACATCACTATTGATTATGTCATATCTAACCTTTTCAACAAAATTAACAAATGTCTTCTTAGCCTTAGAGCTGAACAATCCAACTACCCATCCAACTGCTTTTGCGGCAACTGTAATAACCTCTGCTGCCACATATTTAACAGCTTGTATAAGAGTCTTACCCTTGCCCTCTGCCTTCTGGTAGTTATTAAGAGTCAAAAGCTTTTCGTTAGAAGCTAAAACACTAAGGTCTCCTGCATAAATATCTGTTTTATCGCCATATATAGATACTGAGGCATTTGTTCCCTTTACATATCCATCTCCTGGGTTCTCCCACATTCCAATATATGTATTGCTTACAAGATGGCCATATACTCCTATTGCTTCTGCATATGTATAAATATCCATATCATAAGAAGCTATATTTGCTGTGATATTTACGTTCTCATAGCCCTTTATTAACACTGCTGTATTTTTATTGTTCTTGTCGCCAATTATTACATCAGCACTGATAGCCAGGTAAATCTTACTGTATGAGCTGTCATATGAACCGATTGTCTTTGTAGTAGATACCGTCTTAACCTTCGCTGCCACTCTCTGTATTTGAGCCAGAATATTTACTACTAAAGCGTCAAGCTTTGTCTTTGGCTCTTTATTTTCGTCATCATAGGTTCCCAGTATTACTACCTTTGCTGTATCAGCAATATATACGTCAGCCTCAAGTGTCTGTGTACCTATACCCTGTACGCAATCACCCTTTATATCAGCTACTAGAAGAGTACCACCAAGTGCCTGAAGGTTAATACCCTCTCCTTCATTTACATCACAAGTAAGCATTGCTCCATTGTTTATTGTAAGAATGGCACTGTTTTTGATCTTTATTTCCGAATTTCCTGTTACGACACTAGAAAGGTTCACTCCAGAATAATCTACTATTACGCTTACTCCCTGATTCCTTATAATACCAAGGGCATCATAATAATTCTTTGTTACATCTGTTGTATTGTATGCATCATTTACTATTACCACAGATAATACACCCTCTGTTGATGTAATATCTGCATTACTTCCTATTATTCCTTCGTTCGCTTTATTAACGTTTACCTTTACAGGATTTACGCCTACTCCTCTCATAGTAACATCTGTAACATTAATATTTACCCTTATATTTGTTCCAAGGGCGCTGGCTGCATATATCTCCTTTGCAGTGATCTTTCCATCAAGAGTAAGCTTTCCTTTCATATTGGCATCTAAAGAAACATTGTTTGCATTTACGCCATAAAGCTTAACTGTTACCAATCTTAGCGGATCAACTATAGCTTCCACAAATCCTTCTGCCTTAGTATACAGCCTTCCACCTATATTAAGAACTGAGCCAACTAATCTTGTCTCTGAGGTAGCGCTTGGGTTAACCTTTATATCATATATACCTATATCCAGTCCTGATACTGTTACTACCTTCAAAGTAATTTTATCGGTTACATAGGCCTGGGAATATGCCTTGAAATCACCCTTTACATTTCCACCAAGACCATTAATATCCATTACAGCTTTCGTATCAGATGAAACATCAAGAGAAACATTTCCACCCTGTGCTATAGTCACATCTACATTGCTATAGCTTGCATTTGCTGCTCCTGTTGCCTCTGATCTGGCATCAAAACTTCCTAAAAGATCAACATAGGTGCTCTCAATCTGTGTTAAAGCATTTCCCTTAAGCTTTGCTACCGCCTCATTAAAGTTCGCTGCTAAAGCGCTTACTGTTACCTGAGGCGCTGCCGTTCTTGATACGGCATTAGCTATTATGCTGGATTTGATATTTAAATTATTGCCCTTAATAACAGCTTCAATAATATCTGTCTTTGCTGTTGCATTTTCTGTAGCATAAAGCTTATTTATTCCAACAGTAATTAAGCTGACAGTAGTAATATTATCCTCAGCATTTGTCATGCTTTCTGAGCTTGCTAAAATAGTAATATTTCCTGTCGCGTTTATATTACTGCTATTTAATATTGTATTTACCAGGCTTTCGCTGTAAGCTCTCGCCTTATGTATCGCTACATCTACCGCGTTTACGTTTACGCCATGGATAGCAGCATAGGTTGTATTGTCGTCACTCTTAAGAGCTGTATTATATTCTCCCTTAAGTGTAATATTATTACCGCTTAAATCTTCACCATAGATAACAGCTAAAGTAGTAGCCATATTATTAGCATATGCACGGTTTACGCCTACATGAACCAGGCTGACGCTGACACCGTTTGATATAGCGCTGGCGCTTCCCTTGGCATTTGCTAATATCTGGGTATCACCCTTAACCCTTATATCTCCATAGCCTCGATTTATTGTTACAGCCTTTGCTTTCTCTTCATTATCCTTATCATCAGAAGAATAACTTATTGTTATACCATTCTTAGAAACAGTAGAGTTACATGGCGATTTGCTATCAAGCTCATTTTTAAGCTTATTTAAATCTGCTAAAGCTGCTGCTGTAATATGGGTAGCTATAGCCTTTGCATAGTTAGAGTCCACTCCTACTGCGCTTACTCCGTTTCCATTTATCTTTGCTGCAGATAAAATATCGCTGTTTGCAAGAATACTTAATTTACCGCCAATATTGCTGATCCTTGCCTTACCATTCTCTTTTCCAGCGGTCATCCATGCCTTAACCATACCGCCTGCGTTAGCGTTTACGTTCACAACGCCTATAGCTAAGCCGCCTGCATTGATAGTTAAACCTTCCGCTCTTGCTCTTGAAGCGTCATAAGCTTCTATTATTACATTTCCCTTTGCATCAATTGCTGTATCAGCGATACCTGAGGCAACATTTGCAATGCTTAATGCTGTTCCAACATTTACGCCTATAGCTCCCCCGCCTACATTGGTGCCAAATATAGTCACATAAGCTGTATTAGCCGGTGTAGTAGATGTAGCAGTATTTCCGTTCATATTATTTCCGTTTCCGGATACTGAATATGTATTATCTGTTGAAGCGGATATATCCTTATTGAATATAGCTGAAACTGTTATATTATTAGCTCCATTAATCCTTCCACCAGATATAAGGGCGTTTACATTAGCCTTATTAGTAGCAAAGGTAATAATATCACCATTAGCCACTCCTATACCTAAGGTAACAGCAAAGCCTACCGCATCTGCCCTGCTATTATCTACTGCCTTAATTACTATATTTCCATTATTTATAGTAAGCTTTCCAAAGCTTGAATTGTTATTGATATCAAGCTTTGCGTTAACCTCTGAAGATACAATGGAATCTACATAGGTTACCACTACTGTACCGCCTGCTACTCCTACACCATATCCTGATGCATGAGCTGCTAAGGTACTCTTCTCATTTCCTATAGCCT
>JAZUFJ010000071.1:0-2108 GCA_045640645.1 Lachnospiraceae bacterium | reverse complement strand
AGCTCAGTATAACTGTGATAGCGCAATAGCTCTTGAAGGCAAAAATATGTATGTATTCTATGAATATGTATCTGAAAAAGGGAAAATGGTTAAGACCGGAAGAGTGTATGGTGTAGATGTTATGGCGGGTACACTTTATAGAATAGATATGACATCTAAAAATGGAGAATATAGTATTAATCCATTATAGGATTAATCGCAGCTCTAATAATAAAAAAACTTTGATTAGAACGTAGTTTTTAACACTTTAACGTGGTATAATTTTAGGTTAGAAAAACTGTTCATATTTTATGAATTTGAATAGAAAAATAAAAATCAAAAGAGGAGTAGGATTATGTACAAAATTTTAAAAGCAGAAAGTCTTGCTGAAAACATTTATCTGATGGTTGTTGAAGCAAAACGTGTTGCAAAGACATGTGAACCTGGCCAATTTGTGATCGTAAAAATGGATGAAAAGGGTGAAAGAATACCTTTAACAATCTGTGATTATGATAGAGAGGCTGGAACAATTACTATTGTATTCCAGACTGTAGGAGCTTCTACAAAGAAAATGTCAGCTCTTAAAGCCGGTGATTCATTTAGAGATTTTGTTGGTCCTTTGGGACAGCCTTCAGAATTTATCAGTGAAGATATAGAAGAGCTAAAGAAAAAGAAATTACTTTTTGTTGCCGGTGGAGTAGGAACAGCTCCTGTTTATCCACAGGTTAAATGGTTACATGAGCATGGAATTGATGCAGATGTTATTGTTGGATCAAAGACAAAAGATCTTTTGATTCTTGAAAAAGAAATGGAAGCAGTTGCTGGTAATCTGTATGTTACAACTGATGATGGTTCATATATGAGAAAAGGCATGGTTACTGAAGTAATCAAGGATCTTGTTACTAACCAGGGTAATAAATATGACGTATGTGTTGCTATAGGTCCTATGATTATGATGAAATTTGTTTGTCTCCTTACAAAAGAGCTTGAGCTTCCTACAATTGTTTCACTTAATCCAATAATGGTTGATGGAACAGGTATGTGTGGAGCTTGTCGTGTACTTGTTGGCGATGAAGTTAAGTTTGCATGTGTTGATGGTCCTGAATTTGATGGACATAAGGTTGATTTCAATCAGGCTATGAAGAGACAGCAGCTTTACAAAACTGAAGAAGGAAAGGCAATGCTTAAGCTTCAGGAAGGTGATACACATCATGGTGGATGTGGAAATTGCGGAGGTGACAAATAATGGACGTATTAAAGAAAGTACCAGTTAGAGAACAGGATCCAGCTGTTAGAGCAAAAAATTTTGATGAAGTTTGTTTAGGATATAACAAAGAAGAAGCTATGGAAGAGGCTTCAAGATGTATTAACTGTAAAAATGCACAGTGTGTAAAGGGATGTCCTGTTTCTATTGATATTCCAGCATTTATCAGCCAGGTAAAGGATGGAAATATTGAGGAAGCGAGCAAAGTAATTGCAAAGTCTTCAGCTCTTCCAGCAGTTTGTGGTCGTGTTTGTCCACAGGAAAGCCAGTGTGAAGGAAAGTGTATCAGAGGTATTAAGGGAGAGCCAATTTCTATTGGTAAGCTTGAAAGATTTGTTGCTGATTATGCAAGAGAAAATAATATTAAGCCTTCAGTTGATTGTGAAAAGAATGGTCATAAGATTGCTGTAATAGGATCTGGCCCTGCTGGTCTTACATGTGCAGGAGATCTTGCAAAAATGGGATATGATGTAACTATTTTTGAGGCTCTTCATGAGGCAGGTGGAGTATTAGTTTATGGTATCCCAGAGTTCCGTCTTCCTAAGCAGAAGGTAGTAAAAGAAGAGATCGAAAATGTTAAAGCCCTTGGCGTTAAGATTGAAACTAATGTAATCATTGGTAAATCTACTACTATAGATGAGCTTATGGAGGAAGAAGGCTTTGAAGCTGTATTTATAGGCTCAGGTGCAGGACTTCCTAAGTTCATGGGTATAAATGGTGAAACTGCTAATGGTGTTTATTCTGCAAATGAATATTTAACAAGAAGCAATCTTATGAAAGCCTTCGACAGCGAATATGATACCCCTATTAATCCAGGTAAAAAGGTAGCTGTAGTAGGTGGTGGAAACGTTGCTATGGATGCAGC